>JAIKYL010000069.1 GCA_024683255.1 Bacteroidales bacterium
CTATGGAAGTTCGTAAAACCAATGGTTCCTACGAGGATTTCGATAAGGAGAAGCTAATGAACGGCATCCGTCAGGCCTATGTGTCCACAGGTCAGCCGGTTCCGGAAGACGTGGTGGTTTCGGTGGTGGACAACCTCTTTATCTATGACAGGATGTCCAGCCAGGAGATCCGCCGCCAGGTGGTGGAATCCCTCATGTCCATCAACAAGAAGGCCGCCCTGGAATACATAGAGACCTTCGACCGGGGAATGGACCTGCGCAAGAAGCGGGACTTCATCAAGGACTATATCAATGCATCCAATGCCGCCACCGGTTCCAAGTTCGACTCCAACGCCAATATTACGCACAAGAACATAGTAACGCTGGGAAACGAGCTCTATAAGGAGAACAACATCAAGCAGAACCGCTACATCATGCAGGACAAGATCAAGGCCCTGTATGGCAAGAGCCTGGCCCAGCAGTACATCGCGGACCTGGAATCCCACGTCCTTTACAAGCACGACGAAAGCGGTACCCCCGGTTATCCTTACTGCGTAGCCATCACCATGTATCCTTTCCTGGTGAGCGGTCTCAAGGAACTGGGCGGCGTGTCCATCGCCCCCACGGACCTCAAGAGTTTCTGCGGGGAATTCATCAACCTGGTATATTCCATCTCCTCCCAGTTCATGGGCGCCGTGGCCACCCCGGGATTCCTCATGTACCTGGACTATTTCATCCGCAAGGACTATGGCAATGATTATCTGTCCCGTCTGGACGAGGTGGTGGAGAAAAACACCAAGGCCCGCACCCTTAGGAAAGTGATAGACAATTGTTTCCAGCAGGTGGTCCACTCCATGAACATGCCGGCCGGCAACCGCGGTTACCAGACGGTGTTCTGGAACATCGGCTATTTTGACCGGCCCTACTTCGAGGGCGTCTTCGGGGAGTTCCGCTTCCCGGACGGATCGGCCCCTGTTTGGGAAACCCTGTCCTGGCTGCAGAAGCATTTCATGGAATGGTTCAACGAAGAGCGGAACCACTATATCCTCACCTTCCCGGTGGAGACCATGGCCCTGCTCACCGACGGCGGAGACGACTTTGCCGACAAGGAGTACGCCGATTTCACCGCCGAGATGTGGGCCAAGGGGCACAGTTTCTTCTGCTACATCTCCAATAGCCCGGACAGCCTTTCCAGCTGCTGCCGCCTGCGCAATTCCCTCAAGGACCTGGAGGACGAGGAGCACAACCACACCACCCACCAGTACTCCATGGGTACGGCTTCCGTGGCCACCGGTTCCAAGAGCGTGATGACCATCAACCTCAACCGCCTCATCCAGGACGCCGCCCGCAAGTATTTCAAGCAGGAGAAAGGGGAGGCCATCGCCCCGGACCGGGCCCTCAAGCAAAATTCCTATGACAAGGAGGTTCTGTATAAATACATTACAGAAGCTGTTACGGAACATACCGTCCGCGTGCACAAGTACCAGACCGCCTTCAACGAGATTATCAAGGACTTCCTCAAGGCCGATATGCTGGATGTGTACAGGGCCGGTTTCATTGATATGCGCAAGCAGTACCTCACGGTGGGCGTTAACGGTCTCACGGACGCCGCGGAGTTCCTGGGCCTCAAGATTTCCCCCAACGCTGCCTATAAGGAGTTTGTGAACATGCTGTTGGAAACCATCAACGTGGCCAACCGGAAAGACCGCACCAAGGACTGCATGTTCAACACGGAGTTCGTGCCCGGAGAGAACCTGTCCGGCAAAAACTACAAGTGGGACAAGAAGGACGGCTATTTCGTGAGCTCCAAGCACAACATGTACAGCTCCTACTTCTACAATCCGGAAGACGAGAGCCTGTCCATGATAGACAAGTTCAAACTCCACGGAGAGGACTTCGTGAAGTACCTGGACGGCGGCAGCGCCCTGCACATGAACATTGCGGAGCATCTGTCCAAGGACCAGTACCGCCAGCTCCTTAACACGGCCGCCCATTACGGCACCAACTACTTTACCTTCAACTGCCGCAACACCGTTTGCAACGACTGCGGTTACATCTCCAAGGACACTTTGAGCGTCTGCCCCAAGTGCGGCAGCCAGAATCTGGACTATTTAACCCGCGTAATCGGCTATCTCAAGCGCATCTCTTCCTTCAGCGAAATGCGTCAGGAAGAAGCGCAAAAGCGCTTCTATATTGATTAAGTACGTACCGGAAATGACATCCGTGGTCCTGGAGGAAATTCCGGACCGGGTTTCCCTGGCAGTGGACATTTCCAATTGCCGGGGAAACTGCGAAGGATGCCATTCGCCGTTCCTGAGGGAGGATATTGGAGAGGAGCTAACGGCCGGTATAATAGATTCCCTGGTGGCCGATAACTTCGGGGTGAACTGCTTCCTGTTCCTGGGCGAAGGGAGGGATCCCGAAGCCCTGCTTTCACTGGCCGATCATGTGCGTTCCATCGGCCTGGAAGCGGCCCTTTACAGCGGCCGGGAAGAAGTGGAGACCTCCTTCTGGGAGCATTTCAATTACATCAAACTGGGCCCCTACAGGCCCGCCTGCGGCCCGCTGAATAACCCCACAACCAACCAGCGCCTTTACCATGTGGTGGAGGGTCGCCCGGAAGACATCACCGCCCGTTTCTGGCATCGCAAAGCTTAGCATATGGATACCCTCAAACACGACACCTGCTTTTTTGAGCGATATGCCCAGATATCCCTTTCCACGCTGCTGGGAAGTGAGTTCGACTCGCTGGTGAACCTGGACCGGCCGGACCTGCAGTCGCCGGACGGAACCAGCATCGGCATAGAGGTCACCCGGGCAATGGAGGAAAGCAAATCGGCCGAACTCGCCCTGCTCAAAGATGTGGCGGGCATCACCGCCGGACGCAGGACGGAGGACATAGACCAGATTCTGGAGTATGGATACGGCTTTGGCCTGCAGGGTGGGAAGTACATTGGCCTCAAAGAGTTCTCCTACTGGAGCATGGCGCTGCCCATGCGGCGCATCCTGGAAAGCAAGGTGTCCAAGGTATGCAGCGGCATGTACGGGCATTTCAACAAGATGGGACTGTTCGTGTTCTCCCGTGAGAACCTGGGAGCAGCCGAGGCAGTGAAGGCCATCAACTACACCATTTCCCTGCAGCGGTACCAGGATATCCGCTACAATCGCCTGTACATTGCCGATGTGGACGACCTCTTTGTGTGCAACCTGGACGAAGGCCTAAAGGAAAGCTCCCGTCTGATGCGTTATCCCATCACACAGGAGCTCCGGAAATCTTTTTATCTGCAGGCAGTGGGCTGCGGGGACTAGTTCATTCCCCTTTCCTTTTTAATGGTCTCATAGGCCTCCTGGATTTGCCGGAACTTTTCGGCGGCGGCTTTCTGCACGTCCGCTCCCAGGGTGGCCACCTTGTCCGGGTGGTTCTTCATAGCCATGCGCCGATAGGCGGTGCGCACCTCATCGTCCGTGGCGGAAGGGGAAATTTCCAGCACCGCATAGGCCGAATTGGTGTCCTTGTAGAACATGGAGATGACGGAATTCACATCGGCATTTGTGAGGCCGATGGTGCTTCCGATGGCCTCCAGCACGGATTTTTCGCTCTTGGAGAAGTCTCCGTCGGCCAGAGCGATCTGCACCAGGTAATGGAAAAGTTGGAGCCGCTGGGAGTAGTTCATGTACTGGGCAATCTGCGGTCCCACCTGGTAGATGTTTACCTGCTGCCGCGTGAGCTGCTCCAGCATGCGCATGGCTTCCGGAACGGCCGATTCCCCAAAGTTCTTCCGGACGAAGCCCTTAACGTAGTCCAGCTCTGCCTGGAGAGTCTTCCCATCGGCCTTGATGACGGCGGCCGACAGGACCAGCAGGCTCACCAGGAAGCTGTTCCGCTGCTCCGTGGCGCTGTATCCCCGCGTGCCCGTCCGCTGACTGGCCGATGAGGCGTCTCCTCCCGGCAGCAGGCGCGAATGCTCTATGAAACTGTCAACGGCCGATCCTGCCAGGAAGCCCAGCAGGGCCCCGATGGGCCCCCAGGAGACCCATCCCAGCAATCCGGCTATCCATTTGAATGAACCCATTTCTATTTCAGTGCTGCAAGGGCCGGGAAGAGATGCTCATAAATGAGATTCTGTTCGGCCTGGAGGTTGGCGGAATTGGCCGTACAGGCAATTACCGCATCACTGTCCGGTACGATGATGATATACTGTCCCCGGGCTCCGTCGGCGCGGTATGCGTTGTCCGGACAGCGCCACATCTGGTAACCGTATCCAAGCATGAACGTGCAGTTCTCCGGAGTGAGGCCTCTCTCCGCCGCCTGGTCCGGGCGTGTGCCGGCAGGGACGGAAGGAACCTGATATTTGGAGGCTTCATTCACCCAGGCTTCACTAACCAGACGCTTGCCGTTCCATACACCCTTTTGGAGGAACAGTTGGCCGAATTTGGCCATATCCTCGGTCTTGAGCTGGAGGCCCCAGCCGCCGGCATTGATTCCCTGGGGGCTCTCGTCCCACTGCGGAATCTCAATGTGAAGCGGCTCAAAAAGGCGCGGAGTAAGGTAATCAAGCACCTTTTCACCGGTAAGTTTCTGTACGATGGCAGAAAGCATATAGGTACCCAGGGAATTGTAGCAGTACCAGGTTCCCGGTTCGTGTACGAACGGATGTGCCAGAAAACTGGTAACCCACTCCTGGTCGCTGTCCCGGAAACGGGCTTCCGTTTCGTGTCCGCAGTTCATGGTGAGCAGATCATGCACGGTCACGGCCTTCAGATTGTCGGATACTTCCTCGGGAAGATTGTCCGGGAAGAAATCCACCAGTTTGTCGGTAACCTTCAGGAGACCCTCGTCCACTGCCATTCCCACGGCGGTGGCGGTGAAGGATTTGCTCACGGAATGCATGGCGTGGGGCTTGTCCGGGGCGGCATCTCCGTACCAGCCTTCATACAGCACCTTGCCGTGCTTTAAGATCATCAGGCTTTCGAACAGCACGGAATCGTCGGCCTTGTCGCCGGCAAGGACGGCGTCCACGGCCTGTTGGATGCTTTCCGGGGTATCGGCGCGGGGAAGGTCGATAATCTCTTTCTTATTGCCGCAGGAGATGAGCAAAAGGGCTGCGGTAAGGATGGCGGGGAGGAAAAGGAGTCTGGTTTTCATGGTTTTAATCTATTGATAATTAGTTCGTTATTTTCTCGGAATTATAGACTGAACTGCCGGCCGTTCCATTTCAAGGTCTTCTGTTTCTTGCTGCCGTCTTTCCAGTAGGTGACAGTGATGTCTTTGCCGCTGCGGGGAAGGGCGTAGGAAGCCCAGGCGCCGTCGTCCGTTCCGTATTCCACCTCAAAGCCAGGAGCTTCGCAGAAGGACATTTCCTTTGTGGAAGTATCGTAGCGGTAGAAAACAAGCCCGTCAAACTGGCCGGGGCTGTATTGCCCGTCCATATAGCAGCCCACGTTGTAAGCAATGAGTTTGTGTTTTCCATCGGCCTCATTCCAATAGCACATCTCAATCCTTAGCAGAGAGCCATCCTCTTCATCTTCAAAAAGAACAAAGCCGTTTTTCTGGTCCACGGTGAGCGTTACGCCCTCCTCCTGCGGAAGACCCTCCCGCAGCCGGATCCAGGCCTGTTTGAAAGCACCGGTAGATTCATCGAACTCGCCTTCCAACTCTTCTTCTTCCGCCTCCTGGGAGAGCATGGCCCAGGCATAGTCGCCAATAGTGGGATTGGCTCCCTGATAGTTCACCCGAATGCCGCCCTGAGCCGCCAGCGTGAGCGTAAGGCAGGCGGAAATGATAGCCAAAAACAGTCTTTTCATGCTATGATTCTTTTTATTTCGCTACAAATGTACAAATAATGATTATCTTTCGGAAGTAAAGCGTCAGATATGAAACGAGACTATTTTGAAGGGGCCGATGTGGCCGTCACCATCTGCAGTAAGGATGGCACCATCCTGGATATGAATGCGAAATCCAGGAAGACGTTCCTGAAGCCGGGAATGCCGGAAATCATCGGCCAGAATGTGCTGGACTGCCATCCGGAGCCTGCGCGTTCGCTCCTGGCCGATATGCTGGAAAACCCCCGCACAAACGTATACACCGTGGAAAAAGAAGGCGTCAAGAAGCTGATCTTCCAGACGCCTTGGTATGATAACGGTGAGTACGCGGGTTTTATGGAACTCTCAATGGTCCTGCCGGAGAATCTGCCCAACCGGGTCAGGAAACCTCGGTAAGCTCTCCTGTCACGGAATCAATGATGAATCCCCGGACCGTCACGTCTTTGGGGACTAGCGGGTGGTTCACGATGGCAGAAACGGTCTTTCGGACGGAGGCCTCCGTGTCATGGAAGCCCTCCAGCCAATCGGCTACGCCTTTTTTCTCCCAATCGGCCAGAATCTCCGGGGATATGCCCCGCTCCAGCATGTGGGGCTTGAACTCTCCGTAGCTCATGTGGCAGGCCCCGCAGGTGGAGTGGTGGACCACCATCACTTCGTTCACGCCCAGCTCGTAGATGGCCACCAGAAGGGACCGTATGGCGGAATCCGTCTCCGAGAGGATGAGCCCCCCGGCATTTTTGATGATCTTGGCGTCCCCGTTCCGGAGGCCGAGAGCCCTTGGGAGGAGTTCGGTGAGGCGCGTGTCCATGCAGGAGAGTACCGCGAGCTTCTTGGCGGGATACTTGTCCGTAACGAAAGGCTCGTAAGCCTTATCGGCCACAAATTGCCGATTGAATTTCAGGATGTCGTCTATCATAACTTATCCCTCCAGTATCTGGGAGGCGGCGTTTTTGGTATCCACCTTTTCGATAATGCGCTCCAGGATGCCGTCCTGGTCAAAGATGAAGGTGCGGCGGAGGGTTCCCAGGGTGGTTTTTCCGTACATTTTCTTCTCGCCCCAGGCGCCGAAGTCCTGCAGCATCTGCGTGGTGGTGTCGGCCAGCAGGCGGAAGGGGAGTTCGTACTTGGCCCGGAAGCCCGTGTGGGACTTGGAGCTGTCCTTGCTCACGCCCACCACGTTGTAGCCGGCGGCAGTAAGTTCCGCATAATTGTCCCGGAAGGAGCAGGCTTCGGCCGTGCAGCCGGAGGTGTTGTCCTTAGGGTAAAAGTAGATGATGGTTTTCTTTCCTTTGCCGATGAAATCTTCCGAGCTCACCGGGTTGCCGTCCTGGTCCACAACCTGGAAGGAGGGCATTTTGTCTCCAATCTTTAGCATATCACTCATGGAAATTTGTGTAAAGATAGCAAATCCCCAAGAATGTTTCTTATCTTTGCATGAGTTTTTACGGTTAATTTATGAAGAAGATTTTTATCCTTATAGCAGCAATAGTAGTTTGCGCTTGCTCCAAGATGGCCGGAGACCCTGTTACCAGGTCTTTTGATATCTCCAATAATTACGTTACACTGGATGTGGACGATGCCTTTGACGTTTACGTCTCGGACGCTGTGGACAAGGTGGTGGTCACCCTGGGGGAGAAGCTGATGGACAAAATGGTGGTTGAGGAGGTTAACAATACGCTCAAGATTTATCTGAAGCCTCTCACCATCCTCCGTTCGGCCAAAAACACCGTCCTGATACCGTACAATGCCCGTCTCAGGGAATTTGGCCTTTCTGGCGCGGCTTTCTTCCACTCCGAATTCCCTATTGAGGCAGACGATGTTAACGTGGTTCTTACGGGAGCATCCAGCTTCTATGGTGATATTGTTGCCGAAGAGATTGAAATGGATCTGTCCGGCAGTTCCTCGGTCAAAGGAAAAGTAGCTGCTACGGAAATGGAACTGGACCTGAGCGGATCTTCCGACGTCACCCTGGAAGGCTTTGTGGGCACGCTCAAAATAGATCTGTCGGGTTCCAGCGATATTGAGAAGAAGGTGGATGGGAGCCAGTATGCCTTGTCCTGCCTACAGTGCAAAGGCTCTATGTCTGGTGCCAGCGATGCCTACATCCACAGTGACGGAGAAATCCTCGTGAAGCTTACCGGTGCCAGCAAGTTGCACTATACCGGAAACGCTTCTACCATAGACAGCACCGTTTCCGGCGGTTCCGAGATTGTTCACGATGGGCTAAAGTAGCGTGAAGCGACTCCTGGGCCTCATATTGCTTGCCATCGGCATTCTCTCCTGTACGCAAAACAGGGGAAAACTGGCCGATGCGGAACCTGAACCCCAGCAAGATACGGTATATCCCCTGGGCTTCTGCACGGACTCCTTCCGCGTGATTTCCGGCAGGATTTCCAGCGGGGACAATTTCATCGGATGGCTAACCCGCTTGGGGGTGTCCCAGCAGGACGCCCATGCGCTCACGCAGGTCTGTGACACGGTCTTTGACGTGCGGAAACTCCGTGCCGGCAACAGTTGGAAGGCCTATTATCAGGATTCCACGGTTGTCCGCTACGTGGTCTATGACAACAACCGGGAGCGGCAGACGGTGTTCAGCGTGCGGGACAGCCTGGCCGTCTGGACTTACGACAAGTTAGTGGAAATAGTGGACAAAGCGGCCGATGTAACCATCAACTCCTCCCTCTGGAACGACATGGTGGCCGCCGGCGCTCCAACGGAACTCATCGTGGAGATTGCCGATGTCTATGCCTGGACGGTGGATTTCTTCGGCCTGCAGAAAGGGGATCGCTTCCGCATCCTCTATCAGGAGAAACTCTGCGAAGGAGAATCCATCGGCATAGAGAAAGTGGATTATGCCGAATTCCTCCGGGATACCACCTGCCTGAAGGCGGTGTATTTTGACCAGGGGGACGGCGGAAATACGTATTGGAACGAGAGGGGAGAGAGCATGCGGAAGGCCTTCCTGAAGGCTCCGCTCAAATTCACCCGCATCTCTTCCGGCTATTCCCTTCACCGGAAACATCCCGTTTACGGAACGGTCCGGGCCCATACGGGCGTGGACTATGCTGCTCCCACCGGAACTCCGGTTATGAGCATCGGCGACGGAACTGTCCTCAGCGCCGGATGGGGGAGCGGCGGCGCCGGGAACATGGTCAAGATCCGGCACAACTCCGTTTATACCACCGCCTATCTGCATTTGTCCAAGATGGCAGTAAAAGCCGGAGAACGGGTCTCGCAGGGACAGGTTATCGGCTATGTGGGCATGACGGG
>JAIKYL010000075.1 GCA_024683255.1 Bacteroidales bacterium
GATTTGGTTTCTCGTCCGGAACTCTCTCTTGGAGAACTGCTCCGTTTTGTTCCACGTGGAACTTTTCCACAAGAAGTTGTTACTTCCGTGGAGGTTTCCCTGAAGTATGCGGGCTATATTGAGCGGGAGAAGCAGCAGGCCGAAAAGAATAATAGGCTTGAATATATCAAGATTCCGGCCGATTTTGACTTCAGCGAAATCCAGGGTTTGACCATAGAATGCAGGCAAAAATTGGCAAAATATAAGCCTGAGACCATCGCTCAGGCTTCCAGGATCTCCGGTGTTTCTCCGGCGGATATATCCGTTCTATTGGTGTACTTCGGGCGATAAAGCCGCTTTTTGTTCCACGTGGAACGTAAAACTACAGCCGCTTTAGGGCGGCTTTTATTATGTCTTCCACACGGGCTGTGGGATTCTCTTTGAGGATTCCGGGCAGCGCTTTGCCAATGTTTGCCTTGGTAAAGCCCAGCATAACAAGAGCTGTTGTGGCTTCTTCCACCAGGGCCGAATTCTCTGTTTTGAAGAGGGCGGAGGACTCGCTTCCCTCCCCTTTTACCACCTTATCCTTTAGTTCTAAAACCAGCCTCTGAGCGCTCTTGAGGCCGATTCCCTTTACGCTTTTGATCCTATTTACGTTCTCCGAAAGGATGGCCTGACGGATCTCTTCCGAGGTTAAGGAAGACAGCATCATCCGGGCCGATGCAACCCCTATTCCGGAGACGCTTATAAGCAGCCGGAACAACTCCCTTTCATCCTTTGTTGCAAAGCCAAAATACAGTTCTTCGTCTTCCCGAATATAATGGTGGATGTATGCAACGGCCTGCGTTTGCTGCTGAAAAGCCTCGTAGGTCTGCAGGGAAATGAGGATAGAATACCCTATACCCGCGTTTTCCAGAATTAACTCGGTGGGCGTTAATTCTATAATTTGTCCTTTAATATAGTCTATCATAATGCAAAAATATGTAAATTTGCACACTTAAACAAGACATATGAACGTTAAAGAAATACGCGGACAGTTTCCCATTCTTGCCACAAAAGTGTATGGCAAACCGTTGGTGTATTTGGATAACGCAGCCTCTTCCCAGCGCCCTCTGGCAGTGATTCAGGAGTTGGGAAAACTTTCCCAGGAGGCCAACGCAAACATTCATCGTGCGGTTCATTTTCTTGCCGGACAAGCCACGGAAGCGTACGAAAATACCCGCGATTTCGTTAAGGAATATCTCAACGCATCGGCCAGGGAAGAGATCATTTTTACCTCCGGTGCAACGGCTTCCATCAACCTGGTTGCGTTCTCTTTTGGTGAGGCTTTTGTCCATGAAGGAGACGAGATCATAGTGTCCGTTGCAGACCATCATTCCAACATCGTTCCCTGGCAGATGCTTTGCCAGCGTAAAAAGGCCGTTCTTAAAGTCCTTGACATTAAGGAAAATGGAACCTTGGCGGTGGACAGTTTGGAAAAACTCCTTTCCCGGCGCACTAAGATTGTGGCTATCTCACACATTTCCAATGTGTTAGGCGTTATAAATCCGGTTAAGGAAATTGTTGGCATTTGTCACAAAAAGGGTATTCCTGTGCTGGTTGACGGCGCCCAGGGAATCGTCCACTCCCCCGTGGACGTCCAGGATTTGGACTGCGATTTTTACGCCTTTTCCGGTCATAAAGTTTATGCCGCCACAGGTACCGGCGTGCTCTATGGGAAGAAAAAATGGCTGGAGGCTATGCCACCTTACATGGGTGGCGGAGAGATGATTGAAACGGTCAGTTTCAGCGGAACAACTTACGCTCCCGTGCCTGCAAAATTTGAGGCCGGAACGCAAAATTTCAATGCCATTCCAACGCTCCTTCCAGCCCTGCAGCTGCAGAAGCGTTACATTTTTGATGCGGAAGTAATTGATTATCAAAGGGGAGTTTGTAACTATGTTTACAATTTCCTAAATAATCACCCTTTGATCACGCTGTATGGACAGCCAGAGAATCCAGAGCAGAAAATACCCCTGTTTTCCTTTGCCGTCAAGGGTGCCCACCATGAAGATTTGGCCCTGATTTTGGATAAGTTGGGCATTGCCGTCCGTTCCGGGCAAATGTGTGCGGAGCCGCTTATGGACCGCCTGGGTGTTACCGGGCTCCTGAGAGCCTCCTTCGCCCCCTACAATACAATGGAAGAGGCGGAATACTTTGTAAATGCCCTGGAAACGGCCATTAAAATGCTTATTTAAAGAGTTTTAGCGAAAAAGTGATGCTCACCCTGGAAGAAAAGAAACAAGCCGTTATAGAGGATTTCTCGCTGTATGAGGAGTGGCTGGACAAGTACGAATACCTTATAGAGTTGGGGAAAAGTCTGGACGCTTATCCGGAAGAGAAAAAGACGGAAGACCACCTCATAAAAGGCTGTCAGTCACGCGTTTGGCTGGACTATAACCTCCAGGATGGGAAGCTCTTTTTCCAGGCCGACAGCGACGCCATCATCACCAAGGGAATCATATCCCTTCTCATCGGCGTTTATTCCGGCCGTACGCCGGAGGAAATTGCTGCCGATGACTTTGGTTTTATTGAAGAGATTGGCCTTAAAGAGAATCTTTCCCCCACCCGCGCCAATGGGCTGGTTTCTATGATTGAAAAGATTAGAGAGATTGCTGCAAATGCCAGATAAAGAAGTACTTACAGCGGATGATGTGAAGGAGTTACAACCCCTTTATGCGGCTGTTATCGCTGCGCTTAAGGAGGTTTACGACCCGGAAATCCCCGTGAATATCTATGACCTGGGCCTTATCTATGAACTTACCATCAGCAAGGCCCGGGAGGTCTTTATTTTGATGACATTTACCGCACCCAACTGCCCTATGGCAGACCAGGTTATGGCGGAGGTTCAGCAGAGCGTGGAAGACGTTCCCGGAGTGACAAAATGTACCATAGAACTCACTTTCGAGCCGGTTTGGGACCGCAGCATGCTCTCCGAAGAAGCCCGCGTGGAACTGGGATTGGACTATGAAGAAGACGACTACGGAAAGCTGGACTAATGGAAAGGGTGGACGTATATCTGGGTTTGGGATCCAATGAGGGAGACCGGGATTTGAATCTTCTCCGGGCCATGAACCTGCTGGACCAGGCCTTTGGAACGCATCCGGAGCGCATTTCCCGCATAGTGGAAACGCACTCCTGGGGCTTTGACGGGCCGGATTTCCTAAATCTGTGCGTCCTGTACCGCCTGCCTTGTAAGGGCACTCCGCAGGATCAGGCAATGGCTATTCTTCACCAGGTGAAGGAGGTGGAAAAGGCGCTTGGACGCAAGGAAGAGGAGCATTTTGATGCCGAAGGAAACCGCATTTACCACAACCGGCCGATAGACATTGACATTTTGCTATTTGGAACGGAAACAATTCATACAGAGGAACTTTACGTGCCTCATCCGCTCATCGCCCAGCGGGATTTCGTGCTAAAACCGCTCCTGGAAATCTCGAAACCCAATGTAAGAGAGGCATTTCCGGAAATATTTGCGTAAATTTGCCCTTCTGAACGACATTTGTCTTTCTGAACGAAGTGAAGAATCTAATATAATTAATAGTATATGACACAGGAAGAACTTTTCAAAGTATTGGTTGCCCATTGCAAGGAATATGGCTTTATATTCCCCTCCAGTGAGATTTATGACGGCCTGGCCGCTGTATATGATTATGGTCAGATGGGTGTCCAGCTCAAGAACAATATCAAGAACTATTGGTGGGAGGCCATGACCCGCCTCAACGAGAACATCGTGGGTATTGATTCCTGCGTGTTCATGCACCCCAAAACATGGGTTGCAAGTGGCCACGTGGCCGCTTTTAACGATCCGCTCATTGATAATAAGGATTCCAAGAAGCGTTATCGTGCCGATGTTCTCATCGAGGATTATCTGGCCAAGATCGAGGAGAAAATGGACAAGGAAGTGGCCAAAGGCCGCAAGAAATTCGGCGACGCCTTCAACGAAGAGCAGTTCCGCGCCACCAACCCCAACATCCTCCGCGAAAAAGCCAAGTACGATGAGGTGCACGCCCGTTATCTGGCCGCCGAAAACGCCAATGACCTGGCCGAATATCGGCAGATTATCATAGACTGCGGCATTGTGTGCCCCATTTCCGGCACCGCCAACTGGACCGATGTGCGCCAGTTCAACCTCATGTTCTCCACCACCATGGGAAGCACCGGAAATGCTGATATAGATAAGATTTATCTGCGTCCGGAGACCGCCCAGGGCATTTTTGTGGAGTATCTGAACGTTCAGAAAACCGGCCGTATGAAGATTCCTTTCGGCATTGCGCAGATTGGTAAGGCCTTCCGCAACGAGATTGTGGCCCGCCAGTTCATCTTCCGCATGAGGGAGTTCGAGCAGATGGAAATGGAGTTCTTTGTGAAGCCCGGAACGGAGATGGAATGGTTCAAAAAATGGAAGGAGAACCGCATGAAATGGCATGTAAATATTGGAATGGGGGCCGAGAATTACCGTTTCCACGACCATGAGAAGCTGGCCCACTATGCCAATGCAGCCACGGATATCGAGTTCAATTTCCCCTTCGGCTTCAAGGAACTGGAAGGCATCCACAGCCGCACGGACTTCGACCTGGGTAACCACCAGAAACTCTCCGGCAAGAAGATCCAGTATTTCGATCCGGAAACCAATGAAAGCTATGTTCCCTACTGCGTGGAAACGTCCATCGGTGTGGACCGCATGTGCCTGGCCGTGCTCTCGCACGCGTATACCGTAGAGAAGCTGGAAAACGGCGAGGAGCGCGTTGTAATGAAGATTCCGGCCCCGCTGGCCCCCATCAAGGTGGCTGTTATGCCGCTGGTGAAAAAGGACGGTCTGCCGGAGGTTGCCCAAAAGGTTGTGGACCTTCTCAAGTACGATTTCTCCTATCAGTACGACGAAAAAGATTCCATCGGCAAGCGTTATCGCCGGCAGGATGCCATCGGCACTCCTTTCTGCGTTACCGTGGACCACGACACCCTGCAAGATGGCTGTGTAACCGTCCGTGACCGCGATTCCATGACGCAGGAACGCGTTAAGATCGAGGATCTGCGGGACATGATTGATAAGAAGGTGTCCCTCACAAATCTGCTTAGAAACCTCTAGTATGGGTCCGCTGGCGCTGTTCATAACAGCCGTCCTGGCCACGCTGGTGCTATACTTCTGGGCCCGGAAAGCTCAGTTGGAAAAGCAGCTTCTGGAGGAAAGGGAGGAAAACGAGCGCATGCTCTCCACTGCGGAGGACCTGCGCTCGCGCCTTCGTTCCCTGGAGCGTCGGCAAGGCAAAAGCAAGGCTCCTCTTTCGGGCCTTGACACCCTAGACCGCCTGTGCGAACAGTACTATGTTTACGAGGGAACGGACAATTTGCAACCCCGTATTTTGAAGGAAGTCCGCTCCATTGTGGAGGGTCTTCGCAACGATCCTTCGGCCCAAAAATCCCTCGAGTCGGCGCTCAATGAATCGGCCGATAATGTGATGGTGAAACTCCGCGAAGCCTTCCCGAAATGGAAGGAAGAAGACTACCTTCTCTACCTCTTTGCGGCCTCCGGTTTCTCCTCCACCACCATCTCAACCCTGCTTGAAAAGGACAAACCTTACGTCTATAATAGGCTCTACAGGCTCAAAGAACGCATCAAATCGGCTACTTCTGAGCACCAGAATCTCTTCCTGGACTGCCTGGAAAAATAATAATTTTAATAAGTGACGAACGTCGAAAATTTGAGGGTTTTCGACATTATAACTATGGGCTGCGAGATTTTACCAAAATCGCACCTTTATAATTAATTGATTTTCAGTTATTTCTAAAATAGCCCTGCGAGATTTTTATCCCACCAAAAATTTTTTTTGCTAAAAAAAGGTGCGACCTTTGCATTGAAGAATAACCAAAACATCAAAAATATCGCATTATGGAAGTTAAGAAGAGTCCCAAAGCCAGCCTTGAAAACAAGAAGCTGCTGCTCACCGAGGTCGGCCTGGTGGTTGCCCTCGCCGTTGTGTACGGAGCCTTCAACTGGTCTTCCCGCGACGCTCAGGTAGCCGTGCTGGAAGATACCACCCAGGTGCTCGTGGAAGACGAGATGATCGCCATTCAGAACGAACTCCCGCCGCCCCCGCCCGAGGCCCCGTCCATCCCTGTTCTGTCGGACCAGATCGATATTGTGGACGATGATATCAAACTGGACGACGACATGTTCATCAACCTGGAAGACGACGCCAATCTGGCCGTGGATATCCAGGACTACCGTGAAGCCGTAGTGGAAGAAGAGGAAGTGGAAGAAGAGGCCATCCCGTTCCAGCTCGTGGAACAGAAGCCTTCCTTCAACGGCGGCGATGCCAACGAGTTCTCCAAGTGGGTTAACTCCAAGCTCGTGTATCCGGAAATTGCCAAGGAGAACGGTGTTCAGGGTCGTGTTACCCTCATGTTCACCGTGGAGGCCGACGGCCGCGTTACCAACGTGCGCGTTGTACGTGGTGTGGATGAGTCCCTGGATAAGGAGGCCGTCCGCGTGGTTTCCAGCTCTCCCAAGTGGAAGCCGGGCCGTCAGCGTGACCGCGCTGTGAAGGTTACCTACACCTTCCCTGTAATCTTCCAGCTCCGCTAAATGGCAGAGTCATTTTCCGACATAGGCAGAATTGAGGCGATAGACCAGCTCTATCGCCTTTCTGCATATAATCCGGTGACCGGACTCACCTACTCCTCCGATAAGGGCGGAAAGGTGACTACGGCCGCCCGGATGTATCTGGAGGGCATCGACTTCAATCTGGTTTACTTCCCGCTCAAGCATCTGGGGTACAAATGCGTGGTGGGTGTTACCGGAGAGCTTTATGCCACCTTAGCGCACCCGAAGCTCCTGAACGTGGTGCTGGGCATATCGGCCAAGTTGGACTTCCCGCAGGTGAAAGACCTATGGATGGGTATTACCGTAGCGGCCAAGGAACATGGCTATGAGGCGGTGAACCTGGACCTGCAGCCCTCCAACAACGGTCTGTACGTTTCCCTGGCGGCAACGGGCGAGACTTCCCTCCTTACGGACAAGCGCCGCAACGCTGCCAAGAGCAAGGACCTTATCTGCGTTTCCGGTGCCCTCGGCGCGGCCTACCTGGGCCTGCAGGTGCTGGAGCGCGGCGCCCGTGAATTCTCGGAGAAAGGCACGCAGCCGGACATGACCCTGTACAAGATGCTGGTGGGGGATTATCTTCGTCCGGAGCTGGAGGCCGATACCGTCTCCCGTTTGGAGGATGCGGAAATCTATCCGCCATACGGCTACTTTGTTACCAAGGGCCTTTCCGACGCATTAAAGCGTCTCACGCGCGACAGCGGCCTGGGCGCCAAGGTATATGCCGATAAGATCCCCTTCGAGGGCAACAGCTTCCAGCTGGGCAAGGAACTGGATATAGACCCGGTATCGGCCGCCATGAACGGCGGAGATGACAACCGTCTCCTCTTTGTGGTGCCCATCCTGTACCTGGAGAAATTCCGCCGGGATTTCCAGACCTTTGACATTATCGGCCACCTGGCACAGCCGGAGGCCGGCACGGTGCTGGTCACCCCGGAAGGTGTGGAATTCCCGGTGAAGGCACAAGGTTGGAGCGAAGACTAAGTCATTCACCCACAATCGTTTCCATGAATACCCTGCTGCATTTTGACAGCAGGGTATTTGTGTAAATGCTTGATAGAAAAGCGATAAGAGAAAAGCGAAAATCTTTATTGTGAATCCGGGAAGAATAGCTTATCTTTGTATATCATGAGTTTTGTGCATCTCCACGTCCATACCCAGTACTCCATCCTGGATGGACAGTCTTCCATAGAAAACCTCTTTAACCGGGCCGAGGAGCTGGGGATGCCCGCCCTTGCCATCACGGATCATGGCAACATGTACGGCGTAAAGGAGTTCTTCAAATTTGCCAAGAAGCATCCTTCCGTCAAGCCCATCATCGGCTGTGAGATATACGTTTCCAAGGGAGACCACCGGGTAAAGGAGAAAGGTTATTACCACCTTATCCTTCTGGCCAAGAACTACAACGGATACAAGAACTTGGTCAAGATTGTCTCGGAAGCCCACATCAACGGTATGTATTACAGGCCCCGCGTGAGCCATGAGGTCATTGAGCAGTACCATGAGGATCTTATCTGCTCATCGGCCTGCCTTGCGGGTGAGGTGCCGCGCGCTATCATGGCCCATGACCCGGATGCGGTGGACAGGGCTATCCAGTGGCATAAGCGCGTCTTTGGAGAGGATTATTACTTGGAGGTGATGAAGCACAAGACGGAGGTCCCCGGTCTTTCCAACGAGCTGTATGAGCAGCAGTGCTATTACACGGAGGAAATCTTCCGCCTGGCCCAGAAGCACGGGGTAAAGGTCATTGCCACCAACGACGCCCACTTTGTACGCAAGGAGGACGGCCCCGCTCACGACCGCCTCATCTGCCTTACCACCAATGCCGATATAAACGACCCCAACCGTCTGCGTTATACCCAGCAGGAATACCTCAAGAGTGAGGAAGAGATGCTGGAGCTGTTCCCGGATCATCCGGAGGCGCTGGCCAACACGCTGGAAGTGGCCGATAAGATTGAGAGCTATGAGATAGACCGCGGCCACGTGCTGCCCAAGTTCGAACTGCCGGAAGATTTCATGGCCAATATCGGCAACTATCTGGAGCAGTATAAAGATGTAATAGAGGAAGGAAAGTATGAGGTGGCCAAGGATGGCACCAAGACTTATCGGGGAGACGAATTCTGCAACAGCGTTGCATACATGTGTAAACTGGCGTACGACGGAGCCCGTGTCCGCTACGGGGATACGCTCAACGAAGTGCTGACGGAACGGCTGGACTTTGAGCTCAAGACCATCTCCCGCATGGGTTTCCCGGACTATTTCCTCATTGTCCAGGACTTTATCAACTGGGCCAAGAACAACGGCATTTCCGTTGGGCCTGGCCGAGGAAGCGCTGCCGGTAGCGCCGTGGCGTATTGCCTGGGCATCACCAACCTGGACCCCATCCGCTACGACTTGCTGTTTGAGCGCTTCCTCAATCCGGAGCGTATCTCCATGCCGGATATAGACGTGGACTTTGACGATGAAGGCCGGTATAGGGTTATCCAGTACGTGCAGGAGAAATACGGCGTGGACCACATCTCCCACGTTATCACGTTCGGGACCATGGCCACCAAGCTGGCCCTTAAGGACGTGGCCCGCATCTCCGGCCTCACGGTGGACGAAAGCAATGCCCTCACCAAGCTCATTCCAGACCGCGCGCCCTATAAAATCAATCTGAGGAACTGTATTGAAAATGTTCCACAGTTAAAAGAACTGGCCACAAACGGTCCGGAGAAGGTGCGGGACACCATCAAATATGCCCAGCAGTTGGAGGGCAGTATCCGCCAGACCGGCATCCACGCCTGCGCCATGATCATCGGCCGCGGCAACCTAACGGACTATATCCCCATCACAACCGGCACAGATAAGGCCACCGGGCAAACCGTCTGGGTCTCGCAGTACGAGGGTTCCTATATTGAAGAGGTGGGCATGCTCAAGATGGACTTCCTGGGCCTCAAAACCCTGTCCATCATCAAAGAATGCCTCCGTCTGGTTAAGGAACGCTGGGGAGAAGATATTGATATTGAGAAGATTCCCATAGACGACCCTGCCACTTACGCCCTTTACGGCCGGGGAGACACCAAGAGCGTCTTCCAGTTTGAATCGCCCGGCATGAAGGAATGGCTCCAGCGGCTGCGTCCGGAGCGTTTCGAGGACCTCATCGCTATGAATGCCCTTTATCGGCCCGGGCCCATGGACTACATCCCCAACTTTGTTGCGCGCAAGCGCGGGGAGGAAACCATCTCCTACGACCTGCCGGACATGGAGGAATACCTGAGTGAAACGTACGGCGTAACGGTGTACCAGGAGCAGGTGATGCTGCTCTCCCGCAAACTGGCGGGCTTCTCCAGAGGTAAGGCCGATAAACTCCGCAAGGCCATGGGTAAGAAGCAGCTGGCGGTGCTGGAAGGCCTGTACGACGACTTCAAGAAGGGCGGCCTGGAGCACGGACACCCGGAAGAGGTGCTGGACAAGATCTGGAAAGACTGGCGCGCCTTTGCCGAATATGCCTTCAACAAGTCCCACGCAACCTGCTATGCCTGGGTAAGCTACCAGACGGGCTGGCTCAAGGCCCATTATCCAGCCGAATTCCAGGCGGCCAACTTGTCCAACCAGCTCAACAACATGACGGAGATCATGGAGATCATGGACGACTGCAAGAAGGGTGGCGTGCCTGTGCTCAATCCGGATGTGAACGAGAGTGAATCCGGATTCACGGTGAATAAGAACGGAGAAATCCGTTTCGGCCTGGGCGGCATCAAGGGTTTTGGCGGCAACGTGGTGGAGGCCATCCTCAAGGAAAGGGAGGAAAACGGCCTGTTCACGGACGTTTACGACTTTGTGGAAAGAATGGCCGGCAGCGTGAACCGCAAGAGTCTGGAAAGCCTCCTCAACGCCGGTGCCCTGGACAGCTTCGGCACCAAACGGGCTCTCTATTACCAGCTGGGCAAGAGTGGAGAACCCTTCCTGGACGAGCTGTCCCGTTACGGAGACCTTTATAAGAACGACACGGTAAATTCGGCCGCTTCCCTGTTCGGAGACATGGAGGAAATGAAGCCTCAGCGCCCGGAAATACCGGATACCCAGGTGGAAGGAGACATCCTGGAAGAGCTCCAGAAGGAGAAGGAACTGGTGGGCATGTACCTCAGCTCCCATCCGCTGGACCGCTACGACTTTGAAATGCGCAACTTCACCACCTGCAAAATGGTGGACCTCCCCTCCGTTATCAACGACTGCGAAAACCGCAAGCAGACCGCCAAACTGTATGTGGCCGGCATAGTCACGGACAGCAAGGTGCTTTACACCAAAACCGGCAAGCCGTACTCCCGCACCACCATAGAAGATTACAGCGGTTCGTATGAACTCACCCTCTTCGGCAAGGATCACGAGACCTTCATGCAATACATGACGCCCAAGAACACCTTGTTCCTGGAAGGCGTGGTGGAAGAGAAGTTCTTCCTTAAGCAGGAAGAGAAGGCGCAGGGAAAAACGGCCCCCTACACCTTCCGTTTAAAGAAAGTGACGCTGCTGGGCAATATTACGGACGATATCCTCTCCGGCTTCAGCCTGGACATTACCACCCCCATGCTCACGCCCAAATTCCGGGAAGACCTGGTGAAGGTGGTAAAAAAACATAAGGGCAAGATTCCTCTCACCCTTTATCTGTACGACCCGGAAACGCACTACCGTATTCAGTTCATTTCCAAGAAGTTCCAAGTTGGTGTAACCTCCGGCCTCATCCAGGATCTTCACAAGATCGGCGTGGACCGTTACGAGGTGCTCAAAAAGTAGCCTTTACTTCAGCCCTTTCTCAATCTGGGCGGCCAGGGACTGCCAGTGGGCCTTGGTGACGTCGTCGCCTTTGGCCTTGGCGGCCTTCTTCTGGATGTCCATAAGCTGGGCCTGAATGAGGGCCTTGCCACCGGAGACAAGCTGCTCGTTCTTCACCACGGTTAAGGCCTGGCTCACGTAACGCTGCTGCAGGTAGCGGCGGTAGCTGTCCACCTTGCCGCCCTTATCCAGTTCCGTGAATACCATGCCGCGGAGGTCGTTCAGGTACTCTTCCGGCGTGTAGTTGCCGGGACCGTACTCGGCAAACTGCTCCAGGCGGTCC
>JAIKYL010000080.1 GCA_024683255.1 Bacteroidales bacterium
CTCACTTCCGGTATCGGCCGGCAGCAGTGGATAGACCTTACATCGGCCTTTGGTACCGCATCCGTGAGTCTTACCTACCTCTCCATAAAGGTGCCGGAGGAGACGGCCGCTTCCATGGGCCTGCAGAAAATTGCTCCCACCAATACGGAGAAGTATCCGGCTGTAGTAGATGAGAACGGCTATGCCTATGTCCAGTTCGGACGCCTGTATGTGCACCCGACGGCTGTGGGTTCCGGTAAAATTACCATCAATGCCGTGGGTGGCGGTGATCATGTGGGCGGAGGAAACAATCCTCCGGGAGGCATGATCCTTACCCAGGATGTTTCACTCATCGCCCGTGATACGGACGGTGGTAACGGTACGGGAGGATGGCTGTAATGAAAAAGTTTTTAACCCTTTTGGCCTGCGTGGCCCTGTTTGCCGCCTGTAACGGAAACGACCCGGTTGAACCTACCGTTCCGGAGTTGGACGTGATCGGCATGTGGGAGCTCTCTTCCGTGAGCACCAAAGCCAGCGTGGGTTCTGTGACGGTGAGCGTGTACATTGACTTCGCCGCCGATAACAGCTTTACCCTGTACCAGAAGATTGGCGAAGGCCGATACACCAAGTTTGAGGGCACTTACAACCTGAACAAAGACGCGGCTCAGCTCTCCGGCAGTTATGCCGGCGGCTCTGCCTGGGGCCCTTATTCGGCTTCCCGTGACGGTAACACCCTCACCCTTGCATCCACCGGCGGTAAGGAAGTGGATACCTACAGGAAGATAGATTCCATTCCCGCATCCGTTACGGAAAACCTTTATTGATGAGAAGCGCGTGGCCCATACTGGCCTTATCGGCCGTCCTTTTCCTTGCCTGCGGACGAGTTGAGTTCACAGACAGCGCCTCGCTGCCGCCCATTGTCCCGGACTATGCCGGGGTAACCGTTCCGGAAGGGATGGCTTCCATCTCCTTTGAGATGGCCGACGGACGGCCTTTCAAGGTGGAGGAAAAGCGGGTAGGGGACACGCTCTTTTATTATGTACAATCTTGGGACAAAAAGACCGGGAAAGGGGTGCGCTATGCTCCTTTTCCGGTCTATGTTTCCAAGGATCCCATTGACCCGTACATCGCTTACCGTCTCATTGAGCCTTCCTACGAGGGCTGGAAAGAGATGGGGCTGTACACACGGGAACTGGCCTCCTACAAGGAGACGCCCATTGTGGAAAACAGCTCCGTGAACGGCGGTTGCGTGAATTGTCACAACTTCCCGGGGGGAGATCCTTCCCGCATGATGTTCCATGCCCGCGGCGCGGGCGGCGGTACCGTCTTCGCAAAAGATGGGGAAGTGCGCCTGCTGAACCTCACTACGGTGGGGCCGCACAGGCAGGGCGCCTATCCCGCCTGGCATCCCGGGGGCCGATACATTGCGTACTCCTCCAATTCCACCCAGCAGAGTTTCCCCATAGCCGGAAGCCAGCAGGTGGAGGTGTACGACCATTTCTCGGACCTCATTCTGCTGGATACGCAGACGGATTCCGTCACAACCTGGGAGCCCGTTTGCAACACCGCCCGGATGGAAACCTTCCCCGCCTGGGCTCCGGAGGGCAACACGCTCTATTTCTGCGTGGCGGACAGCGTGGCTTCCGTTGTGGACGAGCGCGCCTCCATCCATTATGAGCTGGCCTCCATCGGCTTTAAGGACGGACAGTTCACGGGTGAACCCCAGACTCTCTGGAAGAGCGATTCCCTGTCCGTCTCCTTCCCTAGGGTGAACGGCAAGTGGCTGCTTTTCACTGGATCGGCCTATGCCACCTTCCCCATCTGGCACAAAGAGGCCGATCTGTACCTCATGGACCTGGAAAACGGTACCGTGGAGCCCGCTACGCCCCTTAACAGCGAAGATACGGAAAGCTACCATAGCTGGTCTTCCAACGGCCGCTGGGTCCTTTTCAGCAGCCGCAGGCTGGATGGCCGCTACACCCGGCTGTACATTGCCCATTTTGACGGGGAAGGCCATTTTGGGAAGCCTTTCCTGCTGCCGCAGAAAAACTATGACCACAACTTGTTGCGGCTCAAGTCCTATAACGTTCCGGAATTTGTCCAGGGGCAGCCTGCCCGCCTGGACAAGGCGGTTTCCAAACTCTTTGCCAAATGAGGAAGTGGGTAACACCGGTGCTGCTTTTTGCGGCCGTTTTTCTGGTGAGCCGGGTATGCCAGCCCTTCACCCTCATCTGTCAGGAGTATGAGGGCCTGTTCCTTAACACGCCGGATGCCTGGGTCCGCGCCTTTGCGCAGCCCTGGCCGCTCTCCGGCATTGTATCGGATTACATTATCCAGTTCTACAGGGATCCGCTGTATGGGGCGCTGTTTTCGGCCGCCCTCATTACGGGCGTGTTCCTGCTCATCCGGGGCATTTGTTCCCGTTTCGGCCTGTCTTGGGACAGCATCCCCGCCCTGGGTGCAGGCGTGCTGTGGTTCTTCCTGGCCCGCTCTTCCTCGCCCAAGCCGGCCGTAGCCGTTTTGCTGGTCCTGCTGGTGCTTTGGCTGCTGTCCTTATTGCTTAAAAAGCGCGCCGGGAAGACCTGGAAGCCGGATCTGGCTTTGGCCCTGGTGCTTGTCCACCTTGCCGCCGCCGTTACCATTTTCAGCCCCGCCGTCCAGCGGACGGAACGTTTCTCCCGTGTGAAGCGTGATGCGCTCTATGGCGTTTGGGATGACCTCCTTAAAACCGTCCCGCCCACCGTGGCGGAAGAGGATCCGGAGCTAATGCCGTTTGCCCTCCTGGCCCTTTCCGGTAAGGAGCAGCTGGGCAGCCGGATGTTTACCTATCCTGTCTACGACGAAAATGATCTGGACATGGTGGACTATGACGGTAATAAGGAGTATTACACCAGCCTTCTCTTCAAGGCCTGCCTGTACCAGTATCTGGGCTGCTACAACGAGGCCATTCACAATTACTACCAGTGGGCCACCCAGCTGGAGAAGGGGACCGGATTCATTGTGCTCCGCCGGCTGGTGGAACTGTATTATCTGCTGGGGGATTACACCCTTATGGAGAAGTATTGCCGCATCCTGGACAAGTCCACGGCCAATGGCACTTATGTGCGCCATTTCCGCTCGCTGGCCGTTGCAGGAACGGCAGCAGAGCCCACTTCAACCCAGGATCGCTCCACCATGCCCGTCATCGGCCACGATCCGCTTTATAATCTCCTCCTGCTGGAATCCAGCGGCTTCCATTCCCCGCTTTCCGGAGACCGGCTCCTGGCTACGCTCCTGCTGCGGAAAAACGCTGCGCAGTTCATCAGTGCGCTGGAAAGGATGAACTTTGCCGATGGGGAAATGCCCGTCCTCTATCAGGAGGCCCTGCTGGTATGGACGCAGGACCCCGACAGGGTGGACCGTTCCATAATGGACCGCTACATGGAATACAGACGGGACGTTTTGCAGCTCACCCCGGAGGTTCTGATGGACCGCTACAAGGGAACCGCTTTCCTGTATTTATCCCAGGCCGATTAGGGCCTATTCCACTTCAAAAGTATACGTTGCCCGGATGGGAGTGCCGTCGGCCTTCCAGCCTTCGGCCACTACGCGGAAACGTCCGGCGTAGGCGGGAGCCGTAATGGAGACGCGCCGGGACTGTCCGGCCTTCATTTCCAGGGCGGGATTCCAGTAAAGCAGTTGCCGTAGGTCCTGTCCCTGGGAGGGAACGCCGCCCGGGTAGGCCACCGGATAGGAAACGCCCTTGAAGTCCACTACACGGACGTTATCGGCAAAATGCAGGGCCGTCACGTAGTTCATCTTGGAAATGAAGTTCACCACGCCGTTGTAGGATATGCCGCCCAGAATGATGCCCTGGGGGTAGATGTCAATATCTTCCAGCAGCATGGCGTCGAAATCGGCCAGCAGGCTGTGGTCCGTAATCACAACGCCGTCCATCATCACCAGCACGTTTTCCTGCACGTATTTGCGGCTGTCTGTAGCGTCGGAAGTGACGAGGCGGATCTGCCAGCGGTCTCCGCGACGCAAGAACTGCAGTTCCCGCACAAACTCTACGCAGATCTCACGGACGGTGGGGAAACGGGTATAGTCGTCCAGGTGATAGCGGATGGGGGCGTTCTCTTCCAGCAGGAGGTCTTCCCGCTTGGGGAGGAAACGGGCCAGGGTGTCTTCCGGGAGGGAGACCTGGGCCTGGAGGGAGGCTTTGCGGTTAACCAGGGCGCTGCGCTGGGCACTGCTAAGGACAAGTTGCGGCACGGCCGGAGCTTCGGGATGGGTGAAAGGACTGGCCAGGTTAATGTGGCACTGCTGTCCGTCCAGCACATTCACTTCGCACACCAGTTCGCGGTCTCCGTAGATGTTGCCGGTAAAGAACTGGAGCCGTCCGTCGGCCGTATTGCGTCCCACATACACGTTGGAAGGCGATCCGGCCGATGAAAGGATGGCCGTGGCCTGGTTGTCGGTGAGGGAGGCGTCCTTGGGAAGGCCTTCCACGGTGGCGTACACAATCTCACCTTCGTATTCGCCCATACGGGGGCCGGGAGCTGCCGGACGACCGCCCAGGAAGGCCGAAAGGGTCTTTCCGTCGGCAGGAGCCAGTCCGTCTTCATGATAGATGGAAAGGCTAATATCCGCATCCTGGTCCAAACCGTTAAGCAGCAGGGTGGCTTCGCGTCCGGTCCGCACGCGGGCCGGTATGGAGAGGGTGAGCCCGTCTTCGGCATCGGCCGGGATGAAGGGCACATATTGTTTTTCCGGGACAATGTTCACGCCGCCGGCCACGCGGGCCTTGGAGGTGGAGTTGAAGACCGCCAGGGTGCGGGCTGCATCCGGGGCTGCCTGGCTCCGTGCGGTATAGGCCAGCAGACTGTAATTGCCGGTGGGCATGTTAAGGGGAAGGCGGAACCAGCCGGCGCCGCGGCCTTCAAAAAGGCCCACCTTGGCTTCCACGGCCGTTCCCTCGGAGGAGATGAGCTCCAGGTAAGAGACGGCGCTGAAACCGGACTGCCGGCCCTGATCGTCCACGCAGAAAAGGGAACAATAGACAAGGTCTCCGGCCAGGTAGGCGCTGCGGTCGGTTACTACATAGATCCTATCCTGTGCCAGGACGGGAAGGGCCACAAGTACGGCCGATAGCAGGGAAAATAGAATTCTTCTCATACGCTTAGTCCTCCCAAAAATCCGGTCTGGTCTGAGTGCCGCCCGCTTCTATGCAGTTGATGCAGCGGTGGGGACCCCAACCCACATAAACGGTGTTTTCCGGTGTCCGGACATCCTTTACCGGCCGATAATTCAAGTCATAATAATATTGTTCCCGTTTTTCCTCGGGCACGTCTATAAAATCGTAAACGGGTTCCCGGTACAGGTAATAGTCGCCATACATGAAGGCTCGTTTGGTGGTAACGTTGCCGGCCAGCATGAGGCCCATAACCTCGCGCTCCGGATTGCTTTCACAAATCAGATTGCTGGGAAGCGCACCCGGATCCGGAGAGAAGAGGTCTCCGCCGATCTCGGATATTTCCTGCAGCTGCTTGTTATACGCGAAAGCCGCTTTGGACAGGGCAAAGGCCCGTACGTTGATGGAATAACGCTTATGGTTGCGGGAATCCGTGCGGGGGAAACGCTTCAGGGGGAATTGCCGTACATTTTGGCCATCCAGCGTGGTATAGTCCAGCAGGGTAATGCTTTGCGGATTAACGCTCCGCCAGCACCAGTAATAAGGATACTCAAACTGGCCCTCCATGGTGGATACGTAAGCTCCCCAGTTGGGGGGATAGATCATGTATTCCGGATAATAGTCGGAGTGGAATTCCCAGGTCTCTTCATACAGGAAGCCGATATAACCGGAGCCTTCCAGGCCCACGTTCAAATCTACGTTCACGGTAACGGTGGTTTCGTCGGCAGTGAAGGTGATGTTCTCAATCACCGGCGCGGGATCCGGATCCAGCCAGTCGGA
>JAIKYL010000082.1 GCA_024683255.1 Bacteroidales bacterium
CTTCCTGGCCAACAATTCCGGCCACGGCATGCTCTTCCGCACCTTTGAAGGAGAGCTCCGTTATGTGGTACACCACGTGGAAGGCAACGGCCCCCGCAAGCCGCAGTACTGGACTGTGGACGACTCCGGCGACAAGCTCAAACTGGGCAAACAGATTATCCTAAAATAATGAAACGGTTTTTAGCAGCCCTTGTTTTCATCGGCCTTCTGTGCCAGTGCGCCAAAGACCGTGTGAGCATTTCCACCCCGGAGGGGACGCTGGTGCTCATCCCGCTCACGGACAATGCCATCCGGGTGCAGGTGATGCCGGAAGGCGCCTCGCTCCAGGAGGAACTGGTATATACGGAGAAGGTGCAGAAGCCCCATTTCAAGACGGTGAAGACAGAAACGGGGGTGGAGCTTAGCACCGCCTCTCTCACCGCCCGGTACAGCAAGGCCGACGGCACGCTCACCTTCCTGGATGCTGCCGGAGAGGTACTCCTCTCCGAGATTCCCGGCGGAAGGAAAGTGGAAAGCGCCCCCGTCAAGGGCCATCCCGCCTGGAGCGTTTCCCAGCGCTTCCGCTCTCCGGAAGACGAAGCCCTCTTCGGCACCGGACAGTTCCAGGACGGATACCTGAACGTGCGGGGACTCACCCGCCGGCTCACCCAGGTGAACACGCAGATAGCCCTTCCTTTCCTCCTTTCCAACAAGGGTTACGGCCTTCTGTGGAACAACTACGGACTCACGGACTTCAATCCGGCCGATAATGCCGTAGCCCTGGAGCCGGAGCAGGAGACGGGACACGGGGAGACGGTGAACGCCACCGGAACGGCCGGCAACCGGCGGGAGCGCCGCTGGTACCAGACCTTCACCGGAGAGCTTAACGTCCCTGTCGACGGCCTTTACGCCATCCTGCTGGACTGCGGGCAGGCCATGTCCCGCCGGCAGTTCCTGAGCATTGACGACGAGCCTGTCTTTGACGTTACCAACACGTGGTTGCCGCCCACCACATCGGCCATCGTCACCCTCCCCTCCGGCAGGCATACGCTCCGCACCGAAGGCGTGCGGGGCGACAAGCCCGTCCTCTACTGGAGCAAGGTGGAAGACGAAACCGCCTTCCGCTCCCCCGTGGCCCAGGCCCTGGACTATACGGTCTTTGCCGGCGATGCCGATGAGGTGATATCGGCCTACCGCAAACTCACCGGGCCCGTCCCGCAGATGCCGGAATGGATGTTCGGCTATATCCACTGCCGGGAGCGCTACCATTCGCAGGACGAAATCCTGGAAAACGCCGCCGAATTCAAGCGACGCGGCCTGCCGCTGGACGTGATTGTCCAGGACTGGCAGTGGTGGGGAAACACCGGCTGGAATTCCATGGTGTTCGACGCCGAGCACTATCCGGATCCCCGCGCCCTCACGGATTCCCTGCACAAGGACAACGTGCACCTGATGCTCTCCGTGTGGTCCAAGGTGGACCATTCCACCGCGCTGGGCCAGAAGCTGGAAGAGAAGGGATACTACATTGACGGAACGGACTGGATAGACTTCTTCCAACCCGAGGCGGCCGATTTCTATGCCCGGAGCTTCCGGGACAGCCTGGCCGTCCCCTACGGCATAGACGCCTGGTGGTTCGACGCCACCGAGCCTGAGAACGACGACCTGGCCGGCCGACTGGTGGGTCCGGAGCAGCTGCCCGGCGAGTTCTACCGCAACGTGTATCCGCTGATGGTGAACAGCACTATGTATGACAAGCTCAGGGACCTTTACCCGGAAGAGCCTGTCATCCTTACCCGCAGCGCCTTCCCGGGCATCCAGCGCTATGGTGTGGTTACCTGGAGCGGAGACGTGGGCAACGACCTGGAGACCCTCCGCCGCCAGATTGCCGGCGGCTTGGGCCAGATGGCCTGCGGCCTGCCCTGGTGGACCTTCGACGCCGGCGGTTTCTTCCGCCCCGGAGACCAGTACACATCGGCCGAATACCAGGAGCGGCTGGTCCGCTGGGTGCAGGTGGCCACCTTCCTGCCCTTTATGCGCGTACACGGCTATATGAGCCAGACGGAGCCCTGGCGGTACAGCGAAGAAACCCTCGGCATCCTGTCCTCCTATATGGAACTGAGAGAGAAGTTGCGCCCGTACATCCTGGAATGCGCCAAGCGCGTTTCCCAGGAAGGTTACACCCTGTTCCGCCCGATGGTCTTCGACTTTGCCGATGACCCGGATGCGCTTAGCCGGGAAAGCCAGTTTATGTTCGGCCCGTCCCTGCTGGTGAATCCCGTGCTGGAAGCGGGTGCGGAGCTTTGGACCACTTACCTGCCCGCCGCTGAAGGCGGCTGGACGGATTTCTGGACCGGCGAGCATTACGACGACCGGCAGTGGATCCAGACGGACGTGGACCTTCGCACCATCCCGGTGTTCGTACGTTCCAGCGAATTGGCTAACTTATTACCCCATTGATACTTACACGAATACCCTGCTGTAAAAGTGCAGCAGGGGTTTTATGGAAATAATTGTAATACAATAAGTTATCATGAAACAACTTTTTCTCTTTTTGCTCTGCTCGCTCACAGCGTTGGGCGCTTGGGCACAGGGAATGCCCCAGGGCGGTGAACCCAAAGGTCCCGAACTGGAATATGTAGTACGCCTCCACGTTACGCTTGGCCAGGCCTTCAGTGTGGGTGATACCGGCAAGGGCACCCGCACCGTGATTCCCATCACCGGCGGAACGTTTGAGGGTCCCAATATCAAGGGTGAGGTCCTTCCCGGCGGCGCCGACTACCAGATGCAGCTGGACGGCCGTACGGAAATTGAGGCCATCTACTGTATCCGCACAGACGATGGAGTAAGCATCCACGTCCGCAACTGCGGCATCATCAAGATGGGCGGCGAAGGCGGCATGTACTTCAAGTGCTCCCCCAAGTTCGAAGCCCCCAAAGACAGCAAGTACGCTTGGATGAACGAATGCCTCTTCCTCTGCCAACCCGGCATGGGAGAGCCCGGCGGCATCAACCTTGACGTCTGGAAAGTAAAGTAGGTTTATTTCGCTTTAGCTAAATCGGCCAGCCAGATTTCCAGATCCTGCATCCAGGCGGAACGGTAGGGGAAGTCCAGATGGTCGGCCCAGCCGTGGCCGCCTACGGGATAAATGTGAAGGGCGGCCGATACCTTGTTGGCGCGCAGGGCCTCGTAATAGCGGAGGCTGTTCTCGCAAGGAACGGCGCCGTCGTCCGAATTGGCCATGATGAAGGCGGGCGGGGTATCGGCCGTTACCTGTTTCTCGTTGGAATACCTGTCCAGCAACTCCTGGGAGGGATGCTGGCCCAGCAGGTAATAGGCCGATCCAGCGTGTGTGATGGCAGGGTCCATTGAGATCACCGGGTAGAAGAGGATCTGGAAGTCCGGACGTTCCTCTGGCTTGGTGAAGTGGGTAGCGGCGGTGGCGGCCAGGTGTCCGCCGGCTGAGCAGCCCGCTATGCCCAGTTTCCGGAAACCATATTCATCGGCATGGGCCTTCAGGATGCGCATGGCCTCGTGCACATCCTCCATCGGCACCTCGTAATGCCCGTTGGGAAGGCGGTATTTGAGCACCGCGTACACAATGCCCTGGTCCGTGAACCACTTGGAATTATAATAGCCTTCCGTCTTGTCCCATACGTCTATGTATCCGCCGCCGGGGCACACCAGGATGGCCAGACCGTTGGGTTTCTCCGGCAGGAAAAGGGCCAGGGTGGGCTTGGTTACATTGGAAACGTGGTTGCCATAGTCAATTTCCTCCCCGGTGAGACCGTTGGAGCTGGGGGCGCCGTCCGGCCAAAGCTGGAACATCAAGTCCGGCTGGGGAAAATTGAAAGCGGGCTGGGCCACTGCGGAGCCGCATAAAAGCAGCGCTGCAAACAGGGAGATGAGAAGGTGCTTATTCATAATCAGTGGGTGTTCGTCGGTTCTGCGAATATACGAAAAAAACGCTATATTTGCTTATTACTAATACTGAACTAATGAAACGCCTTTCCATCCTCCTGGTAACTCTCTGTCTGGCACTTACGGCCACGGCGCAGGAGAAAGCCGCCATTGACATCCGCTCCCATGAAACCGCCGGTATGATTGATCCCATGCTGTATGGGCAGCTGTTTGAGCATATTTACTTTTCGGCCAACAACGGTGTGTGGCAGGAGCTCATTTATGAGCGTTCCTTTGAGCCGGAGCACTATCCGGGCATCACGCCGCGGGACGGTTACTTCGACGGCTGGTTCATGGACGAGGCCCAGGTGCTGCACTCCCCCACCCGTTACGAGCAACCACTGAAGATTGTGTCGCTGGACACGGACGATTATGAGATATCGGCCGATGTGAATTGGCGTTCCTACAGGCTGGCCCGGCGTTCCTGGAGCGGCGGCCTCATGGACATCCGCTTCGCCTTCCGGAACCAGGCTTCCGGCGAGCCGTATTACGTGCGGGCGCACAACCCTTATTACGAGGTGCGCACCTTCACCCCGGCTCAGACGGAAAGCCAAATTCAGGCGGCCAACCTGGCCCGGGCGCAGCGGGAGGCATCGGCCCAACCTACCGAGCCCAACTTCTCCATTGCCACCCTGGTGGAGAAAGAGATGCCCTTTTTTGGCGGCCGTACCCGCAAGGTGAAGACGCTGGAGCCGCTGGTTTCCAAGACGGCCACGTCGGCCCAGATCAACGAAAACCAGGACTGGCACAAGCTGCGCATCGTGAGCAAAGGTGCCAGGGCCGATGTTTACTGGGACGGCAAGAAGGTCCTGAGTTACAATAAATTGGACCGCACCGGGCACAATGACATTACGCTGTGGGTGAACTACACCGAGGCCTTGTACCGGGACATCCGCGTCACTTCCCTGAACGGGAAGACGGTGTACTTCGAGGGCACGCCGGAGGATGTGATGATTCCCGCGGTGGCCCCGCAGTGGAAGGCCTTCGGGAAGGG
>JAIKYL010000101.1 GCA_024683255.1 Bacteroidales bacterium
CTGGACGAAAGGAAGGAGGACATCCCTCTGCTGGTGAACTATTTCTCGGAAAGAATCTGCAGCGAAGGCGGCAGAAGCGCACGTCCCTTCACGCCGGAAGCCATCGCCCTGCTGCAGGAGCGTTCCTGGCCCGGTAACATCCGGGAGCTCCGCAATGTGGTGGAGCGTCTGCTCATCCTGGGTGGAAACCCGGTGAGCGAGAGTGACGTAAAGGATTACGTCTTTTAAGCCTTTTTGGGATATTTAACCGTGAAGCAGGCACCGCCCAATGCGAATGAGCGGCTGTAGGAGATGCTTCCCTTGCAGTGTTCCACAATCCGGCGACAGATGGCCAGACCCAGGCCGCTGCCGCTGGTTTTTGTTGTGAAGTCCGGGGTGAAGATCTTGTCCTGGTTCTGCTCTTCCACGCCGGGGCCGTTGTCTTCCACCACAATCTCGTAGAAGCCATCCTCGGCACCGTTTCTCAGGCTTACCAGGAGCCGTTTCTCTCCCTGGTTCTCATCCACTGCCTGGATGGCGTTGGTAATGAGGTTCACCACCACGCGGGTGAGCTGCGGGCGGGGTGCCTCCACAATGGCTCCTTCCAGCCCGTAGTAGTCCAGGGTAATGTCTTCCCGGGAATCGAACAGGTCCACTTCCTGACGGATAAGGGCGTCCAGGTCCAGGATTTCCAGGGTCTGGTCGTACATCTTGGCAAAGGTGGAGAACTGATCGGCCGAATCGGCCAGCAGATCTACGTGGAAGAGGACGGTGGAAGCCACCTCGTCGAAACGTTCCTGCCACGCGGGATTGCCGGAGTCCTTCATGCGGATGAGCATCTGGAGCTGCAGCTTGATGGGCGTGAGCGGGTTCTTGAGATCGTGCGCCACGCGGCGGGCCATGTCTGTCCAGGCCTTGTCCCTCTCCACCTGCGTGAGCCGGCGGGTGGATTCACCCAGATCCTGCACCATGCGGTTGTAGGCCTGCACCAGCCCCGTTAATTCGTCGTCCTGCTCGTAGACGATGGGTTCCAGGTGGTCGATATCCGTTACCGCCATCTTCCGGCTCATTTCCGTGAGCGGCCGGAACATGCGGCTCACCACTTCATAGGTGATGAAGCGCGAGAGCATGAGCAGCAGGAGGAAGAGCGTGAGGATGGTGGCTATATGGGTGATGGATTCCGATTCCATGTTGGTGGAAAGGTCCGTGAAAGGAGACGACACTATAGCCACCATCTGTCCGGCGCTGTTGAACACGGGGGCGCAGAGGGCGTAATAGCTGCGTCGGTTGGCCCGTTCGCGTTGCATGTAGAAACGTTTGTGGTCATAGACGATGTTATAGTACGCCCTGTCGTCCAGCCGATGGCCCAGAATCATTCTGTCGTACACTTCCGGCGTGGTACTGAGGGCCATCCGTCCACTGGATTCAAAGAGGGTTATGTCGCAACGGAGGTTGTTGCCCACGCTTTCCACGGCATCCAGCACACCCGTGGTGCGGATATCATCGGCCTCTACCAGGCGCACCTGTTCCTGCAGCATGGCCTGGAGAGTGTTGATGCGGGAGGTCATGATGCTCTGCATGTCCTCGTTGTTGCGCTTATACACAAACCAGACGCTGAAAACGGCCATGGCCACCAGCGTGAGCGTGAGGGACACGTACATCACCAGACTTATGCGGGTTTGGTAATATCGGCGTCCCTGGGACGGACGGCGGCGCCATATGAGGGCGCTTAGCAGGATGAAAGCTATGATGGCAAAGAGGAATCCTTCCACCACATAGTCCGTTACCTGTGTGCTGGGGCGGGAGAGGATAACCACCTCGTCTTCCGAAACGCTGTGCACGAAATGGCACCATCTGTCAATGTCCACATGCCCGTCCGTGATGGAGCTGGATTTGTCTTTAAGGTCTCCGGAGAAGAGGGTGGGATAGGCATAGGAGCCTTTGTACTGGATAAGGTGCTCGTCCACGTATTTGGCCCAGGAGTACGTGGGCGGCAAGGTGACGCTGCCCGGATCCGCGATGCCCAGGAGGCTCAGGTAACCGCGGTCTTCCCGGTTGTGCTTGGATTCCACCTTCACCAACAGGGAGGAGGAACCGTAATTGGCTACATAATAGGAGAAGAGGCCTGTGTAGGACACGCGGCCGCTGCCGATGCTGCTGTAGAAGAAGTGCGAATTGTCCGACAGGCGTACCCCGCCGCGGATCCTGTCGGCAAACAGCTGGTCCGCCACGGCGCGGTTGGAAGTAAGGACCACGGAAATGTCGTAATCCTGGGCGATGCGGCCCATGTAGGCGCTCACCAGGCGGCCTCGGATTAGCTCTGCACTGTTGTCCAGCACGGACAGTATGCCCACCATCTGGTCTTCGGCGATGGCCCCTTCCACGGAGCGGAGCTGGATTTCCAGCGCCACGTCGCGGTCCATGGCCAGGCGGTTGGCCCATACGTCCACCCTCCGCTGCTCCTTCTGGATGCCCAGGGTGGAGGATGCAATCACAAAGTACAGGCCCGTGATGAGGGCAAATACCAGGCGGGCTTCCCTTGAGAAGAAATTGTACCGGAGGCCGAAAAGCGTTCTGAGCAGGGGCGATGCCATTTGCAGCAGCAGCGGCACCGACATGGCCAGGAACAGGAAGGACAGGTATACTATACCGGTATAGACGCTAAGGATCTGGACCCTGTACAGCTCCAGGCAAACGTCGGAATTGATGGCGATGCTCCGGAACGTGAAATGGATGTACAGGATGATGGCTACCACAAAGAAAAGGGTAAGGGCGACCAGCAGCCCCTGAACCCATCGGCTGGCTTTCCGGATGGCCCTCAGCAGCTCCCAGCGGATGAGGTACAGGTCCAGTACCAGCAGGATAATGGCCAGGTTCACCAGCACTACGGCGCCCAGCGAATAGAGGAACTGGCCGTCGGCATACAGCAGCGGTGAGAATAGCTGCGACTCCTGCGTGATATGGCGCCCGTAGAAGTACATCCAGCCCAGCAGGCCGCCCTGGATGAGCAGGGTGACCCCCAGCCAGAAGGGCGAGGGATGCAGGGAAAGGAACATCATGCCGCCGGCAATGAGGAGGGCTATGGCCAGCCACAGCAGGACCGAATGACGGGGCGCAAATTCCGAAATGCTCTCTTCCGAAATCTTGAACAACGGTTCTCCGTTCACCAGTACGGGCACGCCCACACTGGCGGTGAGGGGTTGGATATTATACTGGTCTCCGGTGAGCAGATGCCGGTTCACGCCATTCATGGTTCCGGCCTGCAGCTCATTGATTACCTCCAGACCGGCTATGACCCGGACATCCTCCCTGTAGACGCATTTGAGTAGGAACCACTTGGGCCCCAAGTTCATATAGGTGAGCTGCTCCGTAACCTCCTCCAGGGGAGAGGCCGAATCGCTGCGGGAATCTCCCAGGCGCTGCACCAGGGTGCGTTCCCGGATATCGTCGTTGCGGATGGGGAACTGATGGGCCCAGCTTTGCAGCGAGTCGCTCACGTAGCGGTATACCACCATGTCTTCCGGCAGCCCGTCCAGCTGCATCCATTCAGTCTTGTCCTGCGAAAGCGCTTTCTGGATATAGTGGTCCAGCGTCTGGACGCGGTGCTCCACCTGTTTCCCCAGATCGGCCGATGCAGATGAAGCGTTGGCCCTGCCGATGCCCATGAACAGCGAGGCGGCAAACAGCACCACGGCCGCCATGACCAGCACGACGGACACCGTTTCCCATATTCTCCTGTGTTTATTCATGGTGATAGGGTTCTCCCCTCAGGATGGTGAAGGCCCGGTACAGCTGCTCTGCAAATATTGTGCGCACCATCTGGTGCGAGAAGGTCATGGGGGAGAGGGAGATCTGTCCGTTGGCCCGTTCATACACGGCAGGGGAGAAACCATAGGCGCCTCCAATGACAAAAATCAGGTTCCGGGCACCCTGGTTAAGCTGTTTTTCCAGCCAGCGGGCAAATTCCACGGAACGCTGCTGTATGCCCCGCTCGTCCAGCAGGATAAGGATATCGGCAGGACCCACCTGTTTAAGGATCAGTTCCCCTTCCCTTTCCTTAATCTGGGCCTCCGTAAGGGCCGATACCTTTTTCAGTTCCGGAATCTCCGTAACCGTGAAAGGAACATAATGCCGCAGCCTGGATACATAAACGTCCAGGCCTTCTTTTACCCATTGGATATCCGTTTTGCCAACGGTGAGGAGTGAAAGATTCATCTTATGCGGCAATAACTATCCACAAATGTAAGCATTTTGCGTTTAAATTGAAAACGCCCAAAAAGACTTACGTTCGGCTCGAAATTTGCAGGAATTATGCCTCGGATGAAAAAATGGTTAAGCATATTGCTGGTGTTGGCGGGTCTCCTGGTGGGAACCGCAGCAAAGGCGCAAAACCCGGACGGGGAGTTTGCCGTTTTTTCCTCCATAACCCGTTATCTGTCGCAGGGAGATGTCAATTCCCTCTCCAGCTGGTTCGCGGAGAATATGGACATTACGGTAATCTCGTCCACCCGCAGTTGCTCCAAGAAGCAGGCCCGGGAAATCCTCCGCTCCTTCTTCAGCGCCAACACGCCCCGTTCCTTCGAGGTAACCCACAGGGCATCGGAATCCAATAAAAAGTACCTGATAGGCCAGCTGAACGCCGGCGGAGAACTCTTCCAGGTAACCATCTACGCCACCGCCCCGGGAGGCGAGACCTACAAAATCCAACAACTCAATATAACCCGCCAGACGGCGGTTTATTGAGCCGTTGGATTTTGCGGACCAATCTATCAGTCAACGTTGCCCCATCCCTAAATCCCTTCCCTCGGGGAAGGGCACTTCGTGCCAGAAGTCTTTAACGTTGCCCCATCCCTAAATCCCTTCCCTCGGGGAAGGGCACTTCGTGCCAGAAGTCTTTAACGTTGC
>JAIKYL010000118.1 GCA_024683255.1 Bacteroidales bacterium
TCTTGCCCTGCGCGGGAGCCTGTCCGCGAAGATAGACAACTCCCTGGCAGAATTCCGGCATCAGATAGAAGACATCGTCCGGAATGGCCTTTCTGGCCGCCTCCTGCGCCCGAAGCCCCAGCGGTGCCGCCAGTGCAAGGAAGAGTGCCAATAAGCCGTATCTAAATCCAGTAATGTTCATAGCAAGTCTGTTTTAATGGTCCGGTACAAATATAAACAAAAGCTTTGAAAGTGAAATACAGTTGTCCCCACCGCTTCCGATAAACCCCAATATCTCTTAGTGGCAAACCCAGCCAAGACGCCCGGCAAGGCCTTCCAGCAGTTCTTTGTCTGACTCCGGAATGATAAGGGTAACCTGCAAATTCCCATTGTATGCTGCCTGAGGCTGGGCCAAGCAGACCGGTTGAACCTCAAAACTGGCAGGTTTGTATCCCGCGACCAGTTTTGTGGTATTAATTCTTTTCCGCCGGATATCAATATTGTAGCGTTCCTGGCACTTTGTCCAGAACTCTGCTGAAATGCCCTCCAGGCCCGAAGCCACCTTTTCCGCCACTGCAGCCGTAAAGTTTCGGGTGCCGTGGATCAGGGCGCTGAGGTGAGTGGTCTGCATGCCGACGCTTTCTGCAAATTGTTTCTGGCTAATGCCCCTGGCCTTCAATTCTTCCCCCAATATACTGCCGGGATGTACCGGAAATGCCGGTGTTATGTCATTCACAAGAAACTTCTTCTCAGTGTTTGTTTCCATAGTGCGTATCATCTATTTCAATAAGTTCTACTTCCAATCCATCAGTTGTTTCGGTAAAAATAAGCCTGTGTACATATCTGTTGGATAATCGAACAGAAGAGTACCCCGACCACTGGTATTTGAGCTGTTCATAATGCAAATAACTGAAACCACTCAATTCACTGACACTATTTACCATTATCATGGTATTGACAGCCCGGATGAATCCTTCCATGAGCTCACTGTTCCTTTCTACCTCTCTATATCTCCTACTCTTGCCGTTTTGGTATAAGTCCAGCAGGTCTTGATTCATCAATACGTTCATGTCCTCGTTCTTTTTGCAAAGATACGAAGAATGTTAAAATTATCATAATTATTATAATAATTTCTTCAAAAAAGACCAGACTTGAGGCAAGGGGTATTGCCTCCTATTTGAACACTCTGAATGAAAAAACTTGTGCGCCAAGCAGACCTGAGCCATCGACAGCTTCCACAAGGCCGATGAATTCCGTATTCACGTCGGAGGCGGCAAAGGGAATTTCGGCAATACCGTTTTCGTCGGTGAGCACGGCAGGTTTCCACTGCAACAGATTTCTTAGGTCCGGTGTGGGGCCTTCCAGGTCCAGCGCGTCAGGCTCATAGAATTCCCGGACGGGATGGTACCCCTGCGTCTTGCTCATTCCATACATCTCCAGCAATTCCTCTTCCGTGTACTGAGGGCCGTAATAAGTGACTTCGTGAGGCGGGTCACTCATATCCACCATCCAAAGCCCGTCGGGATGGTCTGGCCAAGGAACATATTTTACCACATGATAAACCTCACCCCGTTTGGGTGCCAAATGCTCATTAGCTACCAGCTTACACCCAACACAACCTTCCGGATGGTGGGAATAACCTCGATAGTCGTTCAAGAAACCATGCTCACAGACCCACTCGGGGCTCGCCAGAAGTACAAGGCTGTCCAGATAGCCCGTCACCTTATCCCGCGCAAGGGTAAGGCGCCTGGCTTTAACGGTAGCTTCCTTTAACAGAGTTGTCTCCGGGTCATAATAGAACACCGCCTCTTCCCTATCCGGCTCAAATATCAGATTTTGAGACAGATACCGTACCCTTCCCCGCCGATAGACGTTGATGCTGTCAAACGGACTGTCCAGTTCCAGTTTTGGCCTGGGTTTCAAAAGCATCGGCTTCAAATAGATGTTCCCCGGCATCACATCCATCTGCCCCGGCTCAATCTCGAATCTCCCAAGGGAATCCGTCATCACCAGACAGGTGTCACTTTGCGGTGAGAAGGCCTGGATATACTGCAAATTATGTTTGAGATCCCTGCCGCTTACCCCGTCCTGCAATACCTGCCCCATCACCGGAATGGCAACGAGAGCGGTCAAAAGGGTCAGTATGATTCTCTTCGGTCTCATTGCTTGATAATGCGGAAAGTGAATGTTTGAGCGCCGATTAGGCCCAGACCGTCAACGGCTTCCACTATGCCGATGAACTCCGTATTCACGTCGGAGGCGGCAAAGGGGATTTCGGCCACGCCATTCTCGTCGGTGAACACAGCGGGACGCCACTGCAGTAAATTCCGGTAATCCGGCGTGGGGCCGGCAAGATCCAAGGCGTCCGGCTCATAGAATTCGCGTTTGGGATAATACCCCTGAGCCTTGCTCATCCCGTACATGGTCAGCAACTCCTCCTCGTTATATTGAGGCCCGGTATACACAATATCCTGGGGAGGACGGTCCATATCCATATACCATCTACCATCTGCGCCCGGCTTATACATTATTATCCGATACACTTCTCCCCGTTTGGGCATCAGGTGTTTTACCTCACGTGAAGGGCTATAGCCTTTGGGATGATGAGAGTAACCGTGATAGTCGTTAAGATACCCTCTGGCGGCACCGGCGTCACAATCACACACCCATTCTCCACTTGCCAGAATGGCCAGGCTGTCCAAATAGCCTGTCACCTTATCTCGGGCGACGCCATAGCGTCTTGCCCTGACCCTGGCCTCGCTCAGCATCGTCACGTCGGGATCGTAGTAGAACGGTTCTTCCTGCTCCACTTCAACGTTCTGGTTTTGAACCAGATAGCGCCCTCTTCCACGCCGGTAAACTTCAATGCTGTCGAATGGGCTCTCCAGGGAAAACTTCGCCTTGGGCTTTGCCGTCATCGGCTTCAGATAAACATTCCCCGGCAACAGGGCCATCAGTTCCGCATCAATCTCGAACCGCCCCAGAGAATCCGTCATCACCATACAGGTGTCCCCCTGCGGGGAAATGGCTTGAATGAAAAGATACCGTTCAAGACGGTCCCGGCCACTGATGCCGTCCGTCAGCACCTGCTTCCCCTGCCCCATCGCCGGAATTGCGACGAGGGTCATCGATAAGACCAATATGATTCTCCGGAGTGTCATCTTACTCCCAGACGTACCGCCGCCAGCCCTGAGTCATCAGGAGCAGATCCAGCGCCAGGAGACGGTCGGCATTCGCTTCATCAAAGTAATAGGTGGGATTGAAGATATTCCCCCGAATCTGTTCAGACAAGTAGCTGTGAGACAGGATGTTCTCGTGTCCAGGCCGATAGAGGTACGCCTTGTCGAAGATGCTTACGGCCAGTTCCGCCTGGACGGGATTGCCGGCCGCGTCCGTGACCTGGATGCGGACTTTGCCAGTATCGCGAAGCGCGTACCGCTCCTTGTCCGGGGTGGCCGATATGTTCAGCCGCTGCTCCGGGTTCACATAAACCAGCCGTTCCGCAACCGGTCGGCCGTTGCCATCCGTCAAAGTGAGTTCCACGATACCCTGGAGTGGGAAAAACTCCTTCGGCAACCGGACGGCTTGCCGCCCTTGTACGGTTCCTTCGGCTCCGCTGCAAGGGGCTCCGTTCAATTTGGCCAGGATGGAAAACGGCCGCTCCACATTGTCCGGTGCAGAAACAAGGATATCGATTCCCGTAGCGTTGTTCCGCACAATTCGCAGCGACAGTCCCCCGCTTTTTATCTCCGGGAAAGGAATGGTCCTGCCATCGTCCAGCGCAACCTGATAGGTCTTTCCCAACCTGGGAGTAACGGTGAATTTTCCCATTCCGTCGTGGATACAGAAGATGCCCGCAATCTCCTTCCCATCTTCCAGCACTTTTCCCGTAACTTCTTCCGGGAAACCGTTCCCATAAGTGGCTTTGAAGGCCACCACGGAGGTAACCCCATCTATCAGGTCGCCCCCTTCCGGGAACAGGCTGAACCGGTGCTGCCCGGTGCGCTTCAGGAGAGAATCGTTCTTAACAGCCTCTGCCATAATCTCTTCCATCTGGTTCACCTGGTCCACAACCCGGATTCTGCGAGGCCGGAGCGCTTCCGTAGTATCGGCCGTGAAAGAGGACTTGGTATAGCCCTCCAGAAAATACTCTCCTTGCGGCCAATTCTGGCCGATGTAAATGTGGCCGTCGCCCCTTCCATCCACAAGCGGATACTTCTCGCTCCAGACCAAGCTGTCCCGTTCGGTCCTAATCTCCAGATATAGCGTCTGGCTCCGCCGGGATAGCGCCATGGTTTCCTTATCCATTAAATAGGCCTTGAAGAACAGGTCCTCCCCCGTTTCCGCAATTTCCTTGCTGGGGAACAGATACACAAAGTCCTGGGCCCCCGTCTGGCCCATCACCGGCCAGGCGGCCAGAACCAGCCAAAAAAACAAAAAGAATTTCCAGTATTTCATATTCATTCCAAATCAAGTTTTATCCTCGCAGATTATTCCAGCGGGAAGAAATAGTGGAGCGGGGCGGGCGGGCCGGAAAAGATGTGAACCAGATCTTCCAGGATCCAGTCCGGATGGACGGGGCCGGTTTCCCAGAAGCGGTTGCCGCCGCCGGAAGTGGTTTGCAGGGTGTTGTTCCAGACGGACTTCTCCAGGACGGGGAAATGCTCAAAGAGCGGGTGGACGCTCCGGAGCTGCTCACGCGTGCGGCACCAGCCGGGGTTCAGCCAGACATCGGCCTCCTGCGCATAGGAATAGGCCTGCTCCAGGCCGACAGTGCCGGACTCCTGCTGCCCCGGGGCGGCCCCGAGCAGCACGCCGCCGGCGTCCCGGATTAGCTGCGCCATGTAGTTGTCGGCTCCGGGGATGTACCAGATATCGGCGTAAGGGATGTTGATGAGCACTTTTTTGCGGACAGACGGCTCCTGCACCAGTGAAAGATAGCGGTCCCTAACGGTGGAAAACACGGAATCCGCTTCCTGAGGGTGACCGGTGAGGGTGCCG
>JAIKYL010000135.1 GCA_024683255.1 Bacteroidales bacterium
GAAGAAGGTATCGGCCCTATTATACATAGTCCTGAAACTTTCCTCCGACACATGGCCCGGGAAGACGGAGAAGTAATGCGTTCCCTGCCCGATCGGGTCATATTTGTTTCGCCAGGTAACCAGGAGGCTCATTTTACGGCCCGCCATGGGAGCGGCGATGTTGGTAATCCAGTAATCTTCCACTTGGAATCCTTCCACGCCGGTCTCCGTAACGCCGGCCGGCTTTTTCTTTTCCGTCGAAAGGGCCGAGAGCAGTTTCAGGTTGTTCACGAACACATTGTTATTGATTCCTTGATAACAGTCCATGCCGATGAAGTCCACATAGGTGTCACCGGGCCAGCGGAACAGGAAGTCTTCTGCCTTCTTTTGTCCGTCCATCTGGGGCGAGATGGCATAGATGAAGCTGTGCACCCCGGCCTTTTTCATATAATCGACGAAGTAATGCCACAGGCCGATAAACTCCTGTTCGGTGGTGCAGGACTTGCCCCACCAGCTCCAGGTCTGCGTATGCTCGTGGAAGGGGCGAATGATGATGGGGATGACTTTCCCATCGGCCCCTTTCAGGCCCTTGGCCACCGTCGCCAATTTATCTAACCAACCGTTGAATTTTGTTTGGGTGGCGCTGCCGTCCGTCAGGATTTCGGCCACGACCTTGTTGTCGGAGTTGTCCCAGGCATCGCCGCCCGTCTTGGGGTTGTTCAGGTGCAGGCAGGCCGTGATGACCATGCCGCGGTTATAGGCTTGCTTGATCAGTTTCAGTCGCAGGGCGTTCTCCTCGATCTCGGATGCCTGCGTGGAACGCTCGTCCATGAAGGAGGCTACATCCAGGGCATAGACGCCGGGGTAATCCCCACAAACCGCCTTGGTGTCGGAGCCGCCCTCGTCACCATACCATTTTCGGCCGTACATGAGGTCGTCATGATGCCCGAACATCCAACCCTTTTCGCGGATGCTCCACAGGTTGGCATACAGGGCTTTGGTCTCGGGCGTCGCGGAAGCATCGGCCAGCCTGAGCGTAACGGGCTCGGGCTTTACGGGTTCGGGGTCCTGCTTGTTTCCGCCACAGTTCCAAAGGAGTGGAAGTGCCAGGACGGCGGCAAAAATGGTAACTTTCATTTACTTTACAATTACGTTTTCGGGCATGCGATACATGTCCGGTAAATCCTCGGAGAAGAAGGTGTCCGGGCGGGCATAGAGGCTTTTGAAGCTTTCCTCGGAAGGATGCCCGGGATACACGGAGTAATACACCTTTCCACTTCCCGTAGGGTCATACTTGTTGCTCCAGGTAACCAGCATGCTCATCTTGCGGCCGGCCATGGGAGCGGCAATGTTCTGGGTCCAGTAGTCCGGGTTCTGGAAGCCTTCCACACCAATCTCGGTAACGCCGCAAGGTTTCACCTTGGCATCCGACACATTCTTAAGGAGCTTGAGGTTATTCAGGAAAACCGTATTGTTGATGCCAATATAGCAATCCATTCCCAGAAAATCAACATAATCGTCCCCAGGCCAGCGGATGAGGAAGTCGCTTTCACTGGAGGCTTTCACGTTGATGGCAGGCGAGATGGCATAGAGGAAGTTGTGCACGCCGCGGGCCTTCATGCCGTCCACAAGGAACTTCCACAGGGCCACATACTCGGCGGGCGTAGTGCAGGTACTTCCCCACCAGCTCCACTCATGGCCATGCTCATGGAACGGACGCAGGATGATGGGAATCTGAACACCGTCGCTTCCCTTCAGGCTCTTGGCCAGGGAGGCCAGGTTGTCCAGCCAGCCGTTGAATTTGACGTTGGTAGTACTGCCAACTTTGAGAATCTCGGCTACCACCTGATTGCTGGAATTGTCCCAGGAATCCCCGCCTGTGAGCGGGTTATTGAGGTGCATGCACGCCATTACCACCATGCCGCGGTCGTACGCTTCCTTCATGGTGCGCAGCTTGTGGGGGTTCTCCTCCAGCGTCTGAAGCGCCACGGTACGGCCATCCATGAAGGAAGCCACATCCACGGCATAGATGCCGGGATAATCCCCGCAAACAGCTTTTGTATCCGAGCCGCCTTCGTCAAACTGCCACTTACGACCATTCAGGAGGTCGTTCTGATGGCCAAAGATCCAGCCTTTTTCCCGGATAGTCCAAAGGTTGGCATAGAGTGACTTGGTCTCGGGGGTGGCATCCTTGTCCACAAGCGTCAGCGTAACGGTCTCTTCGCCCGGAGTAACGGGCCCCGCAGGGCCGTCCCCTTTGCAACCACTGCAAAGGGGAACGGCTGCGAGCGCCATCAGTAGCATGAAATAAAAGCGACGCATGGGCTGGCTATTCGTTAGGAACCTGTTTGGTAAAGACCATGATGTAAATGAGCGGACTGTTCACAAACTTGTCATAGTCCTTCCAGATATACGAGGTATTGGAAGAAGGTGTGCTGCCCACCTGCAGGGCGAGGGCCATGCTCCCATCCGCAATCACAAGTGGATTCAGCCCCAGGAACACGTAGCTTCCGGGCAGAAGCAGATTGGCGGCATAGGTAAGGGGACCGTTCTTGATGGATACAACGCCGCCCTCCGACTGGGACTTGTCTTCCGGGTCATATACATAGCCGGATGCGGCATGGGGCAGCCAGGAATAGATGCGGCTCACATCCTCGTTCACGTTGACATCTCCCTTCTTGCCAACCCAGCGGTAATCC
>JAIKYL010000184.1 GCA_024683255.1 Bacteroidales bacterium
GTGACTCCAACAGGACTCAAACCTGTAACCTTTTGATCCGTAGTCAAATGCTCTATTCAATTGAGCTATGGAGCCAGTTTTAGGCTACTGCCTTATTTTTCTGCAACGTAGACTTTCTCGCGGATGCGGGCCTTCTTACCGGTGAGGTCACGGAGGTAGAAGATGCGGGCGCGGCGGACCTTGCCGAACTTGTTAACCTCAATGCTGTCAATGAAAGGCGACTGGAAAGGGAAGATTCTCTCAACTCCAACACCACCGGAAACCTTGCGGACCGTGAAGGTCTTGGTGAAAGGATCTGAACCTTTCATTTGAATAACTACTCCACGGAACTTCTGGAGTCTCTCTTTATCACCTTCCTTAATTCTATAGGTCACGGTGACGGTGTCACCGGCCTTGAACTCCGGGTAGGAAGCAACTTTCTCATTCTGGAAAGCCTGCTCTGCAACTTTAATCAAATCCATAATTTTCTCTAATCTCTTAATGCAACGTTGTGGTTTGGCTCCTTACAAGAGGTTGCGTCTATTTTGGGACTGCAAAGATACAACTAATTTACAAACTACCAAAACTTTTACGGGATTTTTTAGAAAATATTTTTAACCTTGTCAAAGGTGGCTTTGTCTTCCCGGGTTAGGTCCGGCGTGAAACTGGAACTGCCCTTCATCTGCTCCAGGGCCTCTTTTTCCTGACGGGACAGCTTGTGGGGCACCCAAACCTGGAATTTCACATACAGGTCTCCAGTTCCGCGGCCATAGCCCTGCACGCTGGGAAGGCCCTTTCCGCGCAACTTTACAACCGTACCGGACTGGGTACCGGGCTCCACTTTCACCTTATAACTTCCGTCCAGGCAAGGGATGGAAACCTCGCAGCCCAGCATGGCGTCCAGAACGGAAATGATCCTGGTAAAGAAGAGATTGTTACCTTCCCGCTGCAGCTGCGGATGGGCCACCTCGCTGATTACCACCAGCAGGTCTCCGTTCACACCGCCGTGCTGAGCGGCATGGCCTTCTCCCCTTACGGTGATTTGCATACCATCCTCCACGCCGGCCGGGATGCGAACCTTAACGGTCTCCCGACGACGTTCCAGGCCGGTACCACCGCAGCGACGGCAAGGGTTGAAAATGATCTTTCCTTCTCCCTGACACTGAGGGCAGGTGCCGATGGTATAGCCCACGCCGAAGAGGGTTCTGGCCTGCTGGCGCACGCGTCCCTGGCCGCCGCAGGTGGGGCAGGTCTTGATATCGGCCTCGCTCTTGGCGCCGCGGCCGTTGCAGTCCGGACAGGGGCGGTTACGCTCAATGGTCACTTCCCTTTCGCAGCCATTGGCAATTTCTTCCAGGGTGAGTTTTACGCTGGTGCGGATGTCCCGGCCCCGCAAAACCCGCTGCTGCTGGTCCGTGCTGCCGCCGCCAAAGCCGCTGAAGCCGCCGAAACCTCCGCCGAAATCAAAGCCGAAACTTCCGCCGAAGATATTCCGGAGGAAGTCGTTGATATCCATGCCGCCGAAGTCGAAACCGCCGGCGCCGCCACCCATCTGGTCTGCGGCAAAACCGAACTGGTCGTACTTGGCGCGTTTGTCCGGGTCACTGAGAACGGAATATGCCTCGGCCGCCTCCTTGAAGTTCTCTTCGGCGGTCTTTTTCTCTGCGTCCGAGCCGTTTACCCAGCGGTCCGGATGCCACTTGAGGGCCAGTTTCCGGTACGCGGACTTGATTTCATCGGCCGATGCCTTCTTGTCCACCCCCAGGACCTCGTAGTAGTCTCTCTTTGCCATAACTTATGCTCCTACAACCACTTTAGCATAGCGGAGCACCTTTCCGCCCAGGGTATATCCGGTTTGCACTACGTCAATTACCTTTCCCTTCTGGTCCTCCGAAGGGGCCGGGAAGGTGGTAACAGCCTCGTGCAGTTCCGTATCGAAATCTTTCCCCTTTGCATCAATGCGCTCCAGGCCTTTTCCCTTGAGGAAAGCGTTGAGTTTGCCGAAAATCATTTCCGTGCCTGCCTTGGCCGACTCGCTGTCCGCGCTCTTCTCCAGGGCGGAGAGGGCAATCTCGCAGTCGTCCAGGATGGGGAGGAGGCCCTTGATTACATCGGCCGATGCCGAACTCACCAGGGCCAGCTTCTCCTCTGCCGTGCGGCGGCGGAACGTGTCAAATTCTGCCATCAGACGAAGGTAGTCCGCCTTGGCGTCCGCCTCCTTCTTCTGCACTTCTTCCAGTTGAACGTTAAGTCCTTCAATGCGGGCTTCCAAAGCGGCCAGTTTCTTATTTTCAGGCACTTCCGGTTTATTGTTTTTCTTCTTTTCTGCCATGATCCAATAGAATTACCTGCCGCTTTTCTTCAAAATGCCTGCCAACCCGCTTATACTGACAGAATGGCAGTTCAACATAGTTGAACGCAGAACAGGAGGGTGCCGCGAAGACTGAGGACAGGTTCCTCCGGGAAGGGTTCCTCCTCCCGGAAGTCCGACAGCAGCGCCCGTTTTTCCGCCGACATCCTCCCCTGCTCCACCAGGGCGTCCAGCCGGTTTTCGTACCGCCTCCTGCGCCGACCGCTGAAGCCGGCCAGGAAGCCCCGGATGTCCAGATCCGCCTTGCGGGCGTTGCAGGAGCCGCAGGCGCAGACCTTGTTAAGGAATTCTCCGGTACCGCCCTTGGATTTGGGAACGATATGGTCCGTTTCCATGGTTTCCACGGTAAGGGGGTGACCGCAGTACACACATACGCCGGCCGTCTCTTCCAGCAGGCGTTCTCTTTGGGATTTCTCTCTTTTCTCCATAACTCTTCAATTTTCCGGCAAGTTAGGGACAAGCTTCCAAGCCGCCCAATCTTGGCAAAATTGCCAGGATTTGGAAATCTGCGGCATTTTTCTATTTTACCTTTCATAAATAATTGTTAACTTTATAGGCCAAATTAGTAATAAGTAGTAACCAAAATATGAGAAAAGTAATCGAATGCGTACCCAATTTCAGTGAAGGGCGTAACAAACAGGTAATTGATGCCATCGTGGCCGCCATTGCTGCGGTGGAAGGCGTGAAAGTGCTGGACGTGGATCCGGGAGAGGCCACCAACCGTACCGTGGTCACCTTCGTGGGAGAGCCGGACCCCGTCTGCGAGGCTGCCTTCCAGGGCGCCAAGAAGGCCCAGGAGCTCATTGACATGCGGCATCATCACGGCGCCCACCCCAGAAGCGGCGCCACGGACGTGCTTCCGTTCATTCCCGTGAGCGGGGTCACCTTGGAAGAATGTGCCGAACGGGCCCGCAAACTGGCCTGGCGCATGTACGAGGAGCTGGGTATCCCCTGCTACTGCTACGAAGCCGCCGCCCAGAAGCCGGAGCGCAAGAATTTGGCCGTCTGCCGCGCCGGGGAATACGAGGCGCTGCCGGAAAAGATGGCCGATCCGGAGAGGATGCCGGACTTCGGCGGAGCCTTCGATGAGGTGGCCGCCAAGGCCGGAGCCACCAACGTGGGCGCCCGCAATTTCCTGGTGGCCGTGAACTTCAACCTGAACACCACCTCCACCCGCCGCGCCATGGCAGTAGCCTTCGACGTTCGCGAGAAAGGCCGGAAGGCCCGCGAGGGCGGCTCCCTCACCGGCAAGTTCCTCAAGGACGAGAACGGGGAGCAGATCTGGATCCCCGGCACCCTCAAGGGTTGCAAGGCCATCGGCTGGTACATTGACGAATACGGCATTGCGCAGGTGTCCATGAACATCACGGACATTGACGTAACGCCCCTGCATATCGCATACGAGGAAGTCTGCCGCGCCGCAGCCGCCCGGGGCCTCAAGGTAACGGGCGTGGAAATCGTGGGCCTGGTGCCCAAGCGTGTCCTCCTGGAAGCAGGCCGATTCTATCTGGAGAAGCAACAGCGCTCCCTGGGTATCAGCGAAGAGGAGATTGTGAAGATTGCCGTCAAGTCCATGTCCCTGGACGACCTGAAGCCCTTCAACCCGCGCGAGAAAGTGATTGAGTACCTCATGGAAGACCGCAAGGCCGGCCTGGCGCAGATGACGGTGGAAGGCTTCACCCGCGAAACCGCCAGCGAAAGCGCAGCGCCGGGCGGCGGCTCCGTAAGCGCCTGCATGGGTGCCTTCGGTGCGGCTCTGGCCACCATGGTTGCCAACTTATCGGCCCACAAACGCGGCTGGGACGAGCGTTGGAAGGAATTCTCAGACGTGGCCGAAGAGGGCCAGAAGCTCCTGAACGAACTCCTCCTTCTCATTGACGAAGACACCGCCGCCTTCAACCGCATCATGGACTGCTTCTCCATGCCCAAGGGTTCGGCCGATGAAAAAGCCGCCCGCGAGAAAGCTCTGGAAGAAGCCACACTCTATGCAGCGCAGGTGCCCCTGAAGACCATGGAAACCTCCCTGAAGGCCCTTCCGCTGGCCCTGCAGATGGCCCGGACCGGCAACCCCGCATCGGCCTCCGATGCCGGTGTAGCCGCCCTGGCCGCCGTGGCCGGCATCCGCGGCGCCGCCCTCAACGTGCGCATCAACGCCGCCTCCCTCAAGGACAAGACCCCTGCCGAACCCCTCCTTATCCGCGCCAAGGAAATTGTCCGCGAGGCCCTGGAACTGGAAGAACAAGTACTGGAAGCAGTTAATAACCACATAGAATAATGACCTTTCAAGAAGAAATACTGGCCGGGATTCCGGCCGATAGGCTGCCTGAAGCCAAGCCGTACGATCAGGAGATCAACCATGCCCCCAAGCGCAAGGACATCCTTTCGCCAGAGGAGAAGGTGCTGGCACTGAAAAACGCCCTGCGGTACTTCCCGGAGGCACTGCACGCGAAGCTGGCACCGGAGTTTGCCACAGAGCTGAAGACCTACGGACGCATCTACATGTACCGCTACAGGCCTTCCTATAAGATATATGCAAGGCTGATTGACGAGTACCCCGCCAAGAGCAGACAAGCGGCTGCCATCATGGCCATGATCCAGAACAACCTGGACGAAAGGGTTGCCCAGCATCCGCACGAGTTAATTATCTACGGCGGCAACGGCGCCATTTTCCAGAACTGGGCCCAGTACCGTCTGGTAATGCAGTACCTGGCCACCATGACGGACGAGCAGACGCTGGTAATGTACTCCGGCCACCCGCTGGGCCTTTTCCCCAGCCACAAGGACGCGCCGCGCGTGATTGTGACCAACGGCATGGTTATTCCCAACTACTCCAAGCCGGACGACTGGGAGCGCTTCAACGCCCTGGGCGTGAGCCAGTACGGACAGATGACGGCCGGAAGCTACATGTACATCGGCCCGCAGGGCATCGTACACGGCACCACCATCACGGTCATGAACGCGGCCCGCAAAGTGCTGCAGGGTAGGAGATCCCGGGTCAAGCCCGGGATGACGGGGAATGCGCCGGGAATGACGGGGAACGTCATGGCCGACTCCGATCGGCCATCTCCTGCAGGAATGCTCTTTGTGACGGCGGGCCTGGGTGGTATGTCGGGTGCCCAGCCCAAGGCCGGCAACATTGCGGGCGTTGTGAGCGTGACGGCCGAAATCAACCCCAAGGCGGCCGAAAAACGCCACCAGCAGGGCTGGGTGGACGAACTCCACTACAACCTGGACGAACTCCTCCCTCGCATCCGGAAAGCGGTGGCCGCCAAGGAAGTGGTTTCCCTGGCCTACGTGGGCAACGTGGTGGACCTCTGGGAACGCCTGGCCGACGAAGATATGCACGTGGACCTGGGCAGCGACCAGAC
>JAIKYL010000239.1 GCA_024683255.1 Bacteroidales bacterium
ATGGACGTTAAGATAGAGCAAAGTTGGAAAGACGCATTGGCGCCGGAGTTCGGGAAACCGTACTTTGAGCAGCTGGTGCGTTTTCTTCATGGTGAGAAAGCCGCCGGAAAGGTGATCTACCCGCCCGGAAGCCAGATTTTCCGCGCCTTTGAACTTACTCCGGTGGATCAGGTGAAGGTGGTTATCCTGGGTCAGGATCCGTATCACGGACCGGGCCAGGCCATGGGCCTTTCCTTCTCCGTGCCGGACGGTGTCCCGGCCCCACCCTCGCTCCGGAACATCTTCCAGGAGGTGGAGACGGACCTGGGCATCAGGATGAGCGGCCGGCCCAATCTGGAAAAATGGGCCCGCCAGGGCGTACTCCTTCTCAACGCGGTCCTTACCGTTCAGGCGGGGCAGCCCACCTCCCACAGCCGAGCCGGCTGGCAGGAGTTCACGGACGCCGTTATCCGTTACCTTTCGGAGAACAGGGAAGGCATCGTTTTCCTGCTCTGGGGACGTTTTGCGGCCGAAAAGGCGGCGCTCATAGATTCCTCCCGCCACCATGTGCTCCTGGCGGCGCATCCTTCGCCCCTTGCCCGCGGCGCCTTCTTTGGCTGCCGCCATTTCTCCAAGACCAACCAAATCCTAGTATCAGAGGGTAAAACACCCATAGACTGGCAGTTATGAAAACCAAAGCTCTGTTTCCCGGCTCCTTCGATCCGTTTACAGCCGGCCATCTGAATATCCTCAAGCGCGCCCTCACCATGTTTGACGAAGTGGTGGTGGCCGTGGGTATCAACCAGGACAAACGCGGCTTTTTCTCCATGGAAAAGCGCCTGGACATCATTTACCAGGCCACGGCTGGTATTCCGGGCGTGTCGGTAATCCAATACGACAACCTCACCATAGACACCTGCCGTGAGCTGGGCATCAAACACGTGGTGCGCGGCGTGCGGAACATGATAGACTTTGAGACGGAACGCTCCATTGCCGATGCCAACCGTCGCCTGGCTCCGGAGATTGAAACCATCATCATCCCCACGGCTCAGGAATTCGCCCATATCAGCTCTTCGGCCGTGAGGGACATCCTCAAGCACGGGGGAGACTATTCGGCCTTTATTCCAGAGGGCGTAAAGCTATGAGAAAGTTCCTTGCACTGCTGGCGGTCTGCCTGCTTTCCATCGGCCTCCGGGCCCAGTCCTACGATGAATTGGGCGCCAAACTGGAGGAATACTTCGCCGCCCTGGCGGGGGAGAGCGCTGCGGTGCAGAATGCGGAATGCGACTTTCTCATAGAATCCAGCCAGGACTCCCTGGTGCGGCAGTACATAGCGCTCAAAATCTATGACCATTACCTCCAGTCCAAGATTATGGGGGACGAGGCCGTGGCCGTCCATGTGGCCGAAAAATGGTTCCTTTCCGGCGCCATCCCCATGCATTCCGACGGAGACCTTCTGAACGCCCAGGTATACGTGATGTTCAATAAGAACTCCCTCATCGGCATGCCTGCGCCGTCCATCACCCTTAAGGATATCGCCGGGAAAGAAGCAAAAATCCCTGCTGCAGCGGGCTACAGCGTCATTTATTTCTACGACACCTCCTGCTCCACCTGCAAGCTGGAAACCCCGCGCCTCAGGCAATTGATGGACGAAGGCCAGTTCCCCCTTACCGTATATGCGGTGAATGTGGGAGACCAGGCCGAAGACTGGGAAAAGTACCGGGAGAACCTTCCCGGCGCCATCCATCTCTGGGATCCGGAGCATGAGAGCGACTGGCAGATCCAGTACGGCGTACTGCAAACCCCCAAGCTGTTCCTCATCGGCCCGCAGGGAGAAATCCTGGGACGGGGTCTGGATACGCCGGCGCTCAAGATGCTGCTGGAAAAGGAGTTCTCCGTTAAACCCTATGTCTACGGAGAGCCGGACCAGATGGAACGTTACAGCCAGCTGTTCGCCTCTTTCGGAGACACTCTTTCCACGGCCGGTATCTTGGAGATGGCCGATTATCTGGCCTCCCGGACCCTGGGGGAAGGCAAGGTACAGGCCTTCAAGCAAACCGCCGGGGACCTGCTGTATTTCCTCTCCTCGCAGCGGGGGGAGGCGTACAGGGAAGCCATCGGCCCGTTTGTTGAAAAGTACATCCGCCCCGGAGAGATCTGGAATACCCCGGAAGACAAGGCCCAGGTCCTTTCCCTGGCCGATCTGATGCTGGATTTCAGCTCCCGCAGCCCCGTGGGCTCCCTGGTGCCGGATGTTCAGGTGCCCGGAACCCTCCGCCGGAAAGGCTGTCTCTTTGTACGGGGAACCAGGGAGGGAATCTTTTCCCTCCGGAAGCTGAAGGGCAATCCCGCCTATGTGGTTTTCTATTCCCCGGGCTGCTCCTCCTGCAAGGAAACCCTGGCCGCCGTGGACTCCCTGGTAAAGAAGGACCGCAAGGTGCGGGTGTTACTGGTGGACATGGACGCCCTCTTTTCCGATGACCAGGAAAAGGCCACCCAGCTATTGGATACTTTTGATTTGTCGGCCCTGCCTTTTGTCTTGGAACTTGCGCCCTACGGTACCGTCCAACGGCGGTATGTGCAACTTTTTTAGTACCTTTGCACCCATGGCCCGCAGAAATCACATCCCCGGCGTAGATCCCGCCTACTTGGAAAAGCAGAAGCAGATGCTCCTGCGGCGCAACCGTTATGTGCTTCTTTTCAACGACAGCGAGATGGCCGCCATAGACGAATACTGCAAGCGTTTCCAGGTGCACACCAAGAGCGCCCTTTTCCGCGAGGCCATAATGGACAAGGTCCTCTCCGAACTGGAAGAGAACCATCCTACGTTATTCTGATTGGATTTGTTGAACTGCAGCGATTCGAACGCTGACTGAGGGAACCAAAATCCCTAGTGCTACCATTACACCACAGTTCAATACCGGGGTGCAAAGATACTACTTTTTCCAGAAATACCAATGTTTTAGTTCCTCCGGCCGGAGAGGGAGATGTAATAGAGGAGCGTGGCCAGCGAGCCCAGGGCGGCAATCACATAAGTGTATGCTGCCCAGCGGAGGGCGTCCACGGCCATGGGCTTGGTCTCATAACTCACAATCCCCGTATTGTCCAGCCATTTGACGGCGCGGGAACTGGCGTTGATTTCTACCGGCAGGGTAACGAAACTGAACAGGGTGGTAAGGGCAAAAAGGCCGATACCAATCCATAGCAGGGACGGGAACACGTTGATGAAAATGACCCCGGCCAGCAGCACCCAGGACACAATACTGTTGGAGAAAGTGACAACCGGAACCAGCGCCGTGCGCAGTTTCAGGGGGGCATAGCCGGTGCTGTGCTGGATTACGTGGCCGCATTCGTGCGCAGCCACGGCGGCAGCGGCCACCGACCGGCCGAAATACACCTCCTCGCTAAGATTTACGGTGCGGGTTGTAGGGTCGTAATGGTCCGTAAGCTTACCCTGAATGGAGACAATCTGTACATCCCGGATACCATGGGCCTGGAGCATGCGGCTGGCTACCTCCGCCCCGGTCATGGAAAGGGGAACTTCCGAATATTTGCTGAAGCGGCTCTTGAGCACGCCCTGGATGATCATGCTGAGTACCATGACTGCAATCATGATGATCCAGATCATTTGATTAGACAGTACCATAGCACAAAAATACACATTTTATGGGAAAAAGTCAGTGGGAAATGTTAATTTTGCATTTGGAAACCGTAGAGATATGATGCGCCCGGACGATTTCTCCCGTTTGGAACTTAACCTCAGGGCCACACTGGAGAATTACAAATACTTCCGCTCCCTGCTGGAGCCCCAGACGAAACTGCTGGTTCTCGTCAAGGCCAATGCGTACGGCCATGGAGCGGTGGAGTTCGGCGCCATGATGCAGCGCGCCGGGGCGGACTATCTGGCCGTGGCGTACCCGGTAGAGGGTCTGGAGCTGCGCAGAAACGGTATTTCCCTCCCGATAATAGTGCTCACCGCCGGAACGGACTTCTATCCGGAAATCATAGAGACGCGTCTGGAACCCAGCATTCCCAACCTGTATTCCCTACGGGCCTTCGTGGAGCAGCTCCGGGAGCTGGACCTCAAGGATTATCCCATCCACATCAAGTTGGACACAGGCATGCACCGCTTGGGCTTCATGACGGGAGAACTGCCGGAACTAATTGATTATCTTAAGAATACGCCGAAAGTAAAGGTCAAGTCCGTATTCTCGCACCTTTGCGTGGCGGAAGACCCGGATCAGGACGCCTTCACCCTGGGCCAGATAGAGCTTTTCCAGAAGAATGCGCAGGCCCTCTCCGACGGTATCGGCTACATGCCCATGCGCCATATCCTTAATTCGGCCGGCATAGAAAGATTCCCGCAGTACCAGATGGATATGGTGCGCCTGGGAATCGGCATCTATGGGGTAAGCGCCGTGCCCGGAAAGAAGCTCACTCCGGTAGCTTCCCTCAAATGCAAGGTGCTGCAAGTTAAGCAATTGGGACCTGGAGATACTGTGGGCTACGGCCGATGGGGCCGGGCTAAGGAAGGCACCGTCATCGCCACCATCCCTGTTGGGTATGCCGATGGAATTGACCGGCACCTGGGTCGCGGCGCCGCCTCCTTCTCCCTTAACGGTCAGCGGGTTCCCACCATCGGCAACATCTGCATGGACATGTGCATGCTGGATGTCACGGGCGTTCCCGCGGCGGTGGGAGACACCGTCACCGTCTTTGGGGAAGACCCCACGGTAGAGGAACTTGCCAGCATCCTGGGCACCATCCCGTACGAGATTCTTTCCTCGGTGCCCCGCCGGATAGAGCGGATGGTTATCCGCTAAAGCATCAGCCCGCCTTTCACTTTCTCGGCGGCCTCATCCCCCTTCAGATAGCGGAGGATGGCCAGGCCGAAATTCACCGCGTGTCCCGCGCCGCGGCCGGTGATGATGCGGCCGTCCGTCACGGTGCTTTCCGGCGTATAGACGGCTCCCTTGGCAATTAGCGGGTCCTGGAAGCCCTCGAAGCAGGTGAATTTCTTGCCTTCCAGGCCGTCCAGCTGGGACAATACCAGGCCCGGAGCGGCACAGATGGCCGCCACGGCGCCTCCGTCGGCATAATGCCGTTTCATGAGATCCATCAGCTCCCGGTCTTCGGCCAGATTCTTGGAGCCCGGCATGCCGCCCGGGAAGATCATCACGTCCTTTTCATCGGTGCCATCCTCTTCCGGTTCAAAGTCCGAGCGGGAGGTGTCGGCAAAGACGGTTACCCCGTGGGAACTCTCCGCCGTATAGTCGTCTGCGATGGAGACGGTCTGGACGGGGATGCCGCCGCGGATAAGGACATCGCGGGTGCCCAGGGCTTCCATGTCCTCGAAGCCGTCGGCAAGAAATATTACTACGCCTTTCATACTATCGTTTGTTTTTAAAGAATTCCAGCATGAGATTGGAACACTCCTCTCCCAGCACGCCGGCGGTCACTTCCGTCCGCGGGTGGAGAAGGGAAGGGGAGAAGAGCGAATAGCCCCGCCGGGGATCCGGGGCGCCATACACAATCCGGCCCATCTGGGACCAGGCCAGGGCGCCGGCGCACATGGGACAGGGCTCCACCGTAACGTACAAAGTGCAGTCGTTCAGATACTTCCCGCCCATGGCTTCCGTGGCTGAAGTGATGGCTATCATCTCCGCGTGGGCGGTGGTATCGTGCAGCTTTTCGGTCATGTTGTGCCCCCGGCCGATGATCCTTCCTTTCCACACTACAACGGCTCCGATGGGGATCTCTCCAGCCGCTGCGGAAGCCTTGGCTTCACCAAGCGCCTCGCGCATGAATTTTTCGTCTTGTTCCATGGTTACAAAGATAGGAAAATCGTTTAAGATTTCGTACCTTTGTGTGCTGAAACCCTAAGGAAGGTTATGAAGGTTACAAAGGCCGTTTTTGCAGGCAGCTGCACGCGGGTGGGGCAGAAACCCCAGCTGCGGCTGCCGGAATTTGCATTTATCGGCCGGAGCAATGTGGGAAAGAGCTCCCTCATCAACATGCTCACGGGAAACGGCAAGTTGGCAAAAACTTCCCAGACTCCCGGTAAAACCCAGTTGGTGAACCATTTCCTCATCAACGACAAGTGGTATCTGGTGGATCTTCCCGGATACGGCTATGCCAAACTCCCGGACAAGGACCGGGCACGGCTCCGCCACATTATCTGGGATTACATCAACCACTCGGAAGAGTTAGTGATGTTAATGGTGCTCATAGACAGCCGCCATCCCATGCAGGAGGTGGACCTCCGCTTCATCTCGGAACTGGGGGAGAAGGGCATTCCCTTCGGCCTCATCTTTACCAAGGCCGATAAGCAGGGGACATCGGCCCTTCAGAACCAGGTGGAGGAGAACAAGGAGCGCCTGCTGGTGGACTGGGAGGAACTGCCGCCCTGCTTTGTGTCTTCCTCGGTTACCGGCCAGGGAAAGGAAGAAATACTGGATTATATTGGATCTATTCTCTCTAACTTATGATAAATGATGTCCATAAGCACCGCCTGGCGGTGTTTTCCTGCGAGGCAAGCCGATATTTTGCCGAAAAGGTCGTAGAGGCCATGAACCGTATGAAGAGCCCGGAGGATCCGGACGTGGTCCTGGGCGGCCTGGAATGTGCCCGTTTCAGCGACGGTGAATTCCAGCCGTCTTTCTCGGAGAGTGTGCGCGGAGCCACCTGCTTCATCATCCAGTCCACATTCCCGCCCACGGACAACCTCATGGAGCTCCTGCTCACCATCGATGCCGCCAAACGTGCATCGTCTAACAAGGTCATTGCCGTTATCCCGTATTATGGCTGGGCCCGGCAGGACCGTAAGGACAAGCCGCGCGTATCCATCGGCGCCAAGCTGGTGGCCAATATGCTCAAGGTGGCCGGTACGGACGCCCTCATGACCTGCGACTTGCATGCAGACCAGATCCAGGGCTTCTTCGACTTCCCGGTGAACCACCTTTATGCCAGCTACGACTTCCTTTTCATCCTCAAGAAGCTCCAGAAGCAGTTCAAGGACACCCTCACGCTGGCGGCCCCGGACATGGGCGGCGCCAAGCGCGTGAACGCATATGCCAAACACCTGCACACGCCCGTCGTGATCTGCCACAAGACCCGTGCAAGGGCCAATGTGGTGGAGAAGATAGTGCCCATCGGCGAGGTGGAAGGCCGTGACATCGTTATCATTGACGACATCATTGATACCGCGGGCACCCTCACGGAGGCCGCCAATGTGCTCCTTAGCCGCGGCGCCAACAGTGTCCGCGCCTTTGCCACCCATCCGGTTCTTTCCGGTCCGGCCTACGAGCGCATAGACAAGAGCGCCCTCACGGAGGTTTATGTAACGGATACCATTCCGCTGGATCCTGCCAAGAAGGAACTCCAGGGCAAATTCCGCGTGGTCTCCATGGCGGAAACCTTCGCCCGCATGATGCTCCGCGTGTACAATTACCAACCCATCTCCTCAGAGTTCCCGCTATAGTGAAAACCTTCCTCGCAGCCATCATTTTCGTGGGCCTGGCCGTTATTCTGCTGGGCGTGAATATCTTCTTTTTCCGTCGGCCTTTCCCGGACGGAGAGATATCCACCAATCCGGAAATGCAGAAGCGGGGAATCAAATGCGCCAAACAGGAGGAAATGGAAATGCTGGCCGCCCAAAAGAAAGGAAAGGGAATCTGCAGCGGCAACGAATCGGAGGCCTGTGCCTCCTGTGCCTTAAGGAAATGATATGCCCCGCAAGATCAGCTTCATAGTTAATCCCATCTCGGGGCTGAATGACAAGTCGCAGGTGCTCTCCGCCATTGTGAAGTACCTGGATTTCTCCCTGTACCAGCCGGAGGTGCTGTTCACTTCCAGGCCCATGGAAGCGGAGGATCTGGCCCGGGAATGCCGTGGTGGAATTGTGGTGGCGGTCGGCGGAGACGGAACCGTGAACGAGGTGGCCCGGGGCCTGGTGGGAAGCGGAAAAACCCTGGGGATCATCCCCTGCGGCAGCGGAGACGGCCTGGCCCTGCATCTGGGTATCAGCCGCACGCCGGCGCAGGCCATCCAAACGCTCAACCAGGGTAACGTGGTGTCCATCGACGTGGCCCGAATGAACGGGGAGCCCTTCTTCTGCACGGCCGGTTTCGGCCTGGACGCCCGGGTGAGCATGGAATTCGCCCGTTCCACCCGAAGGGGTCTTCCCCGCTACATTTCCCTGGCCTGGGAGGAGTGGCAGCAGCACGCCCTGGCCGATTATCGCATCTCGTCGCCCAAGGGGGAACTCTGGGCGGGGAAAGCGGTGTTCGTGACCGTGGCCAATGCCAATCAGTGGGGCAATCAGGCCCGTATCGCCCCCATGGCCTCCCTTCGGGACGGCCTGCTGGATGTGGTGGTGGTGAATCCTTTCTCCACGCTGGAGATTCCGGACCTGGCCACCCGCCTCATGACCGGCCGCGCTCCAACCAGCAAGCATTTCCTTCATTTCAGCGGTTCGCAGTTTCATATCAGCCGCAGCGGAGCAGGGGCCGTGCATTACGACGGAAGCCCCTTCGATGCGGGGACGGAATTTGACCTTGAGGTGCAGCCCAGGATGTTGCAAGTTATTGTTCCTCATTCCAAGGTCAGTCACATTTAGACGGATATGTTCTTCAAGAAGAAAATAAAGTTATCTACATACAGTCTGGTCCTCAGCCTTTTCACGCTGGTGGCTTTTCACATTCCTTTCTTTACACATATGTCGCGTCATCTGGAAGGCGGTTTCAACAGCGTGATGCTGGTGGGAATGGCCGTTCTGGTGATGTTGGGATTGAATTTTCTGCTGTATTACCTATTGGCCTGGCTGGGCCGTTTCGTGGGAAAATGCCTCATTGCTCTCACCTTTCTGGCCGATGCGGTCATGCTCATCGGCGTAGCCAAATTCAACGTCCTGGTCACGGACGAGTTAATGAGCGCTGCGTTAAATACCCGGGTTTCGGAGGTTGAAGGCTTTTTCTCCTGGGAACTGTTCGCCTATATGTTCTTCTTCGGGATACTGCCTGCCATCTATGCGATTGCCCGGAAGGTGGAATACGGTTCCTGGAAGCGCATGCTGGGAAGCGCGGGTATTGCGCTGGGAGTGATCCTGGCGGCCGTTTTCGGCAATATGAAGAATTGGCCGTGGGTGGACCGCAATTCCACGGAGCTGGGCGGTCTCGTTGCGCCCTGGTCCTATATTGTAAACTCTGTCCGCCATTTTCAGAACGAGCGGCAGAGAAACCAGAAAGAGATTCTGTTGCCGGATGCCACAGCCGTGTCGGACAGCCGGGACGTGTGTGTGCTGTTCATCGGCGAATCGGTCCGGCGGGACCGTTTCTCCCTGTTGGGATATCCCCGGGAGACCAACCGCTACACCGCGGCCGACAGCGTGAAGGCCTATAATGCCGTTTCATCTGCCACTTATACCATCGCCGGCGTAAAGGCCATCCTGGAACCGGAGGAAGACCCTAAACTGTACGAGATCCTGCCCAACTACCTGCAGCGGACGGGCGTGGACGTGTGGTGGAGAACCTGCAACTGGGGCGAACCCCCGGTACATACCGCCAATTATTTTACCGCCGACCAGTTGAAGGCGCGCTATCCCAAGGCCGATGCCCGTTACGACGGGCTCCTGCTGGAAGGCCTCCGGGAGGATATTGCAGGCAGCGACAGCACCAAGGTGTTTGTGGTTATCCATGCGTATACCAGCCACGGCCCCTCTTACAACACCAATTATCCGCCGGAATTTGAGGTGTTTACGCCTGTGTGCAACACCGCGGAGATGTCCAAGACCAGCCGAGAGGAATTGGACAACGCGTACGACAATACCATAGTCTATACGGACTGGCTGGTGCATCAGGTCATTGAGGTGCTCCGAAGTTTCCCGGACCGCCGAACCTGCCTGCTCTTTATCTCGGACCACGGAGAGTCCCTGGGTGAGAACAACGTCTATATGCACGGCCTGCCTTATTCCATGGCTCCCAGGGAGCAGGTGGAGATTCCCATGCTGGTGTGGTCATCGGATAAGTCCCTGCAGTATAAAGACTTGCCGGAAGTGGGTCAGCACTATGTCTATCACAGCGTACTTCGTTTCTTCGGCATAGAAAGTCCCGTCTTTAACGAAGATTTGTGTATCTTTGCACCCTAAAATGTAATTATTATGGCC
>JAIKYL010000241.1 GCA_024683255.1 Bacteroidales bacterium
ATGGTTCCGCCGCCTTCCAGCACCTGCAGTTTGCACTGGCCGCAGTTGGCCTTGCCGCCGCAGGCGGAGGGGAGGAAGATGCCATGATCGGCCAGGGTGTGCATCACGTCTCCGCCGGGGGTCACTTCCAGTTCCTTGGTACCGCTGTTGATGTTGATCTTGACGGTGCCGGAAGGGGTGACGGCGGCTTTGATGATGAGCAGGAGGGCCACCAGGATTAACGTCACAACAGTGATGACGATAATGGAGAATAAGATTGTATTACCCATATTGCTGTCCTCCTCTTATTGGCCGATACCCATGAAGGTCATGAAGGCGATGCCCATGAGACCCACGGTGATGAAAGTGATACCCAGGCCCTTGAGTGCGGGCGGAACGTTGGAGTAACCCATCTTCTCGCGGATGGCCGCCAGGGATACGATGGCCAGGAACCAGCCCAGGCCGGAGCCCAGGGCGTATACGGTGGCCTCTCCAATGTTCAGGAAGTCTTTCTGCTGCATGAACAGGGAACCGCCCAGGATGGCGCAGTTCACGGCGATAAGCGGCAGGAAGATACCCAGGGATGAATAGAGTTCCGGTGAGAACTTCTCCACTACCATTTCCACTATCTGTACGATGGCGGCGATGACGGCGATGAAGACGATGAAGCTGAGGAAACTCAGGTCCACGCCTTCGATGAGGGCGTCCGGAGCCAGCACATAGGTGTTGAGGAGGTAGTTGATGGGAAGCGTCACCAACAGCACGAAGATAACCGCGACACCCAGGCCGGCAGCCGTCTTCACATTCTTCGATACAGCCAGGAATGAGCACATTCCCAGGAAGTATGCGAAGATCATGTTGTCCACAAAGATGGACTTGGTGAATAAGCTAAGATATTCCATAAGGCGTCACAATTATTTGTCTTCCTGCAGGTCTTTCTGGATGCTCCGCTGCACCCACACGATGCATCCCAGGAGGATGAGGGCGAAGGGCGGCAGGATTACCAGGTTGTTGGGAACATAACCGAAACGGTTGAGGATGTCGATGCCGAACAGGGTCCCGGAACCCAGGAGCTCGCGGAAGAAGGCAACGATAATGAGGATGAGGCCATAGCCGGCGCCGTTGGCTACGCCGTCCAGGAAGCTGGGCCAGGGCTTGTTGCCCAGGGCGAAAGCCTCGATACGGCCCATCACGATACAGTTGGTGATGATGAGGCCGATATACACGGACAGCTGCTTGTCAATGGCGTAGGTGGCTTCGAAGCTCTTGAGCACCTGGTCCACCAGGATTACCATCATGGCTACGACCACCAGCTGGACGATGATACGTACGCGGCCGGGAATGGTCTTGCGCAGGAGCGAGAGGATGAGGCTGGAGATGCCGCACACCACAATGACGGAAAGGGCCATGACCAGCGCGCCCTTCAGCGTGACGGTGACCGCCAGGGAAGAGCAGATACCCAATACCAGGACGGTAATAGGGTTCCCCTTGAAGATGGGGTTCAGAATGGTTTCTTTAAGTTTTGCGTTCATGGCTTATTCCTCCATATGATTATGGTGTTCGCAGTCCTCTTCGCCTTCGCAGTTCTCATGATTGCCGCAGCACTCCTTGGCGGGTGCGTTGGCCTGGAAGTACTTGGCGTAAGCGGCCAGCCAGGTGTCGATGGCAGCATCCAGGCCCTGGGACGTCATGGTGGCGCCGGAGATGGCGTCTATCTTGTTGTCCAGGGTGGAGGAGCCGTCGGCCTCCTTGGGAGCGCCGCCCTTCACGATGTCGAATACGTTGGCCGAGCCGAAGTCCGGCTTTTCGCCCACGAATTCGGCCTGGAAGGAAGGATCGTCCTTGATCTTGGCACCCAGACCCGCGGTTTCGCTCTCATGGTCGAAATAAGCACCCGCGATGGTGGCATTGTCGGCCTCGAAGGAAATGTAACCCCAGATGGGGCCCCACAGGCCTGCTCCGTAGATGGGAACCACGGTGCGGCCGTTCTTGAACTTGAACACGGGAATCTCTGCAGCTCCGGTGGCGTTGGCGCCGCCCTTGATGTTGTAATTCTGGCGCTTGAGGGCCTTGGGACCGTACACCTCAATGCCTTCCAGTTCCCGGAGCACGTTGCCTTCCGTGTCAATCACAAAGGCTTTTTCAATCTCATCGGCATACTTGGCCAGCTTGTCCTTGTTGGAGAGCTTGTCCAATTCCGCCTTGGTGCCGTACTGGGCACTGGTGAGCATTTGGGAGATGGTCTCCGCCTTCTCATTTGCATCCTGACGTTCCTTGAGGGACTGGGATACAAAAGCGAGGAGCGCTGCTACAATCACCACAATGAGGGTGGTGTAGATTATAGTATATACATTGTTATTGGTATTCATAGCGCAGTTCCTTTAGGCGGTTAAGGCTTTCTTGGCACGACGGCCGGTGTGTATGGACACAACGCAGTGGTCGATGAGCGGGGCCATGGTGTTCATGAACAGGATGGCCAGCATCATGCCTTCCATATAGCCGGGGTTCCACAGGCGTACCACGACGGCCAGGGCACCCACCAGGAAGCCGTAAATCCATTTGCCGGTTTCTGTCTGGGCAGCGGTAACCGGATCGGTTGCCATGAATACGGAGCCGAACAGGAAGCCGCCCATTACCAGCTGATAGTAGCAGGGGAGTTCGGTGGCGCCTGCCATCTGGCCCAGCCAGCCCACCAGGAGGCCGCCGGCCACGGAGCTGATCATGATCTTCCAGGAAGCCACGCCGGTCCACACCAGCAGGAGGGCACCCAGGAGGATGGCCACCACGCAGGTTTCACCGGTACTGCCGGGAATGAAGCCCCAGAACATATCCATAAAGGAATAACCGGCGCTGTCCAGGGCGGCCATACCGCCGTCATGGGCGATGGCCAGCGGAGTTGCGGCCGATACGGCATCCACGTCCTTGAGCGCGCCCACCCAGGTCTTGGAAACCCAGACGCTGGAGCCGGACATGCTGGAAGGATAGGAGAAGAACAGGAATGCGCGGGCCACCAGGGCCGGATTCCAGATATTCATGCCGGTGCCGCCGAACACTTCCTTCACAAAGATGACGGAGAATGCCACGGCCAGGGCCAGCATCCAGAGGGGAACGTCCACCGGGACAATGAGCGGGATGAGGAAGCCCGTGACGAGGTAACCCTCGTTCACTTCCTCTCCGCGGATCTGGGAACTGCCGAACTCGATGGCAAGGCCGACCACGTAAGACACCACGAACAGCGGGAGCATGCGGAGGAGGCCATACCAGAACATATGCCAGAATCCCCAGTCCAGGTTATACAGGGTAGAAGTCTGCAGACCCACGTTGTACATGCCGAAGAGGGCTGCAGGAACCAGGGCGATGACCACCATGATCATAACCCGCTTGAGGTCTATACCGTCACGTACGTGGGCTCCCTTGGCCGTTACGGTGCCGGGAACGCGCAGGAAGGTATCGAACGCATCAATGGATGAGTGAAGCCAGTACAGCTTGCCGCCTTTCTCAAAAAGGCCAGGTTTCTTTTCGTCTGCCATAGCTTATGCCATTTCTTTGATCATGAGGTCAATACCCTTTTGGATAATGGCCTGAATCTCGTTCTTGGAGGGATCTACATAGTCGCACAGGGCCAGGTCTTCCGGAAGAACTTCGTAGATGCCGTATTTCTCCATCTTCTCGATGTCTCCTGCCAGGCAGGCCTTGATGAGGTAGATGGGGAAGATGTCCATGGGAGTTACATCCTCGAAGCACTTGGTCTCCACAAAGGCGCGGGGACCGCCGTGCAGGTTGGTGTCCATGTCGTACTGCTTCTTGGGGGTGAGCCAGGAGAAGTAGCACCAGGAGGAGCTGTGAACCTTGGGACGGAAGGGCTTGGCCCAGCCGAACCATTCGCGCTCATAGCCTTCCCTGAGGAGGGTGAGCTGGTCCTGGAAGAAGCCCAGGTAACCGTCGGCCCCCAGATTCTCTCCGGTGAGGACGTCACCGCCGATCACGCGCACATCCTGCATGACAGGGGTGATTTCTTTCACGGGAGTACCGGGGAGGCAGCATACATAGCCGGTCTTTTCCGCTGCGGGACCGGTGACGGCCACTTTGCGGGTGAGGTCCAGCTTGCCGGTGTTCACCACATGGCCGATGGCCGCCAGGTGCAGCGGAGAGATGGTCCAGACCGTCTCACCCTTCTGGATGGGGGCGATATGGCTGATCTGGACGCCCACGTTGCCGGCGGGATGCTTGCCGCTCACCACATGGAGCACGGTATTCTCCACCTTGTGGAACAGGGAAGAGGCCTCTACGGCCTTGTTGTAGGAAAGATGCACGGGGGCGATCTTGGCCAGGGCGTTTACGCCGGCCTGGATGTCCAGGAGCTTGCCGTCCAGGGTGAAATCCGTGTCCGCGGCAAGCGGAGCCGTGCTGAAGGAGGAAACGAAAATTGCCTTGGGCGTAACGTCCAGGCCGGCCAGGATGCCGTAGGGGCGCTGGATGAGCGCACCCCACAGACCGGTGTTAAGGAGCAGCTGCTTGGCATCGGCCGCCGTTTCCGGAGCCTTGGCGCCAAAATCCACCGCTTCCTGCTTGCCATCGGCCTTTACCAGGACTGCCAGCAATTTTCTCTTTTCGCCCCGCACAATCTGACTCACCGTTCCGCTTACAGGGGAGGTGAACAGAATCTCGGGACGCATTTTGTCGGCCATCACAGGGGAGCCTGCCAATACGTGGTCTCCTTCCTTAACAAGCAGCCTGGGTACAAGGCCTTTGAAGTCGGTAGGTTTTACAGCCACGATGTCAGCACTCACGTTTTTGATGACTTCCCGGGTCGCAGCACCCTTCAGGGGGATGTTCAGGCCCTTTTTCAAAGCGAGATTGTTTGACATTATTTAGTGAGTTTTGTGTATTTGCAAAATACTTCGCGAAGTTACGAAAAATTTGCTAAATTCGCGTAATAAAATTAGGGTCGCAATGAGCGAGATTTTGAGAGATTTGAATCCGGAACAGCTAAAAGCTGTTGAATGCACAGAAGGGCCGATGCTCATTGTGGCTGGGGCAGGGTCGGGAAAGACCCGCGTTTTGACTTCCCGGATAGCCTATTTGATTGAGCAGGGTGTGCCTCCGGAGCGTATCCTGGCCCTAACCTTCACCAAGAAAGCGGCAGGGGAAATGAAGGAGCGTATTGCGCGGATGGTGGGGGAGCGGCAGGCCCGCCGCATCCAGATGGGCACCTTCCACTCCATCTTCATCCGTTTCTTGAGAGAATTCGCCCCTGTTATAAGTTTTCCCGCCACCTTTACCATCTATGATACCACGGACTCGGTGAGCGCCGTCAAAAACTGCATCAAACAGCTAAGCCTGGACGATAAGCTTTACAAGCCCAAAGAAGTATATTCCCGTATTTCCAAGGCCAAGAACGATCTGGTTACACCCACCCCGTACATGAACGGGGCGGGGGGCTACCGGGAAGGGGACCGCCTGCATAAGAAACCGGAGATTTACCGGGTGTATGCCCTCTACTGCCAAATGTGCAAGCAGTCGGGCGTCATGGATTTTGATGATATTCTCCTTTACATGAATATCCTCCTAAAATCCAGCCCGGAGGCGCTGGAATCCATTGCCGGGCGTTTTACCCATATCCTGGTGGACGAGTATCAGGACACCAATGCGGCTCAGTATCTCATCCTTAAGAAGTTGGCGGCCAGGGCGCCCCACAACATCTGCGTGGTGGGGGACGACTCCCAGTCCATCTACGGCTTCCGGGGTGCCCAGATCCAGAACATTCTCAGCTTTCAAAAGGATTTCCCCACTGCCCGCCTGTTCCGTCTGGAGCGGAATTACCGTTCCACCCAGAACATAGTGAATGCGGCCAATACGCTAATTGCCAAAAACGAGGGCCGGATCCCCAAGAACTGCGTTTCCATGGGGGAGGCCGGGGAGAAAATCCGCCTGGTCCGTTCCTTTACGGAGCAGGAAGAGGCCATGCAAATTGTATCGGCCATCATAACCCGCATGCGGATGGAACGGGCCGAATATTCGGATTTCGCCATCCTGTATCGCACCAATTCCCAGTCCCGTGCGCTGGAGGAGCAGCTCCGCCGCCGTAACATCCCGTACCTCATCTACTCCGGTAATTCCTTCTTTGAAAGGGCCGAGGTAAAGGACGTGATGGCATACCTCAAGCTGGCGGTGAATCTGAACGACGACGAGGCTTTCCGACGGGTGGTGAACAAGCCCGCCCGCGGGATTGGAGACACCTCCATATCGGCCCTTACGCAGGCTGCCCGGGAAGGAGGGATGTCCCTCTTCCGTGCGGCTTACCGGCCGGATCTGGAATCCTTCGGCCTGCGTGGTGCGGCTGTAGCCAAGATCCGCGCCTTCTGCGACATGATGGGGAAGGCCGCCGTGGAGGCGCAGGACGGAGACGCGTACGACGTGGCCATGACCCTTGCGTCCGAAAGCGGCATCTTCCTGTTTTTCAAGGCCGATGATTCCGTTGAAGGCCAATCCCGTTTCCAAAACGTCCAGGAGCTCCTAAACAGCATCAAAGGCTATGTGGAGGAGATCCGGGGAGACTATATGAATGCACTGGTGGAGGACGGCGTTGTGCAAGATGCCTCCCTGGTGCAGGAGAAGGACCTTCCGGTAGTGCACCTGGGGGACTTCCTGGAGAACGTCTCGCTGCTTTCCAGCGTAGATGTGGCGGAGGATGAAACCCTTAACAAGGTGGCCCTGATGACGGTGCATTCCGCCAAGGGCCTGGAGTTCCCGTATGTGTTCGTCTCCGGCATGGAGGAGAATCTCTTCCCCTCCGGCGGCTGGATGCTCACGGAAGCCGACCTGGAGGAGGAACGGCGACTGTTTTATGTGGCCCTCACGCGCGCCAAGAAGGCCGTAACCCTCTCTTTTGCCGAAACCCGCATGCGCAACGGAAAGCACGAGTCCAATTCACCCAGCCGCTTCCTGCGGGAAATAGCACCACAGTATTTGCAGAACCCGCTCCGGCGGGAGGACTTTGAAGCGCCAAAGGATGCCGACGAGGAGCCCCACGGTTTCCGCTGGGGAAGGTTTACGCCCCGTCCGGCTCCCGCTCCGCAGCCCGTGAGACCGGTGGAAACAAGGCGTATCCTCCCGGAGAAGCCGCCGGTGATTGATGCCAATTTTGTCCCGGACCCCATGTCCTCCTTCCGGGTTGGAGACGCTATAGAACATAATAGATTTGGGGCGGGAAAAGTCCTAGAAATAAGCGGGAAAATTCCTGAGTTGAAAGCCCGGATCCTGTTTGAAAAGTACGGAGAGAAACTCCTATTATTAAAATATGCAAAAATCCGTCACAAATAAATTTGGAAATCAATTTCTTATTGGTTATATTTGTTGCGAAGTTTTTCATAGTTTAATTTTAGGTTAAGTGACTGGCCCTGCGCAGTGATTGCGAGGGCCAGTATTTATTTGTTCTAATAACTTGGATTGATTTGTCCTAATAATTCTCTTGTCAAAAAGAGACCCTTGCCGTTTCCCCGCTTTTTGTGTATCTTTGAGTAAAAGATGGACAAAGGTATTTCATATTGGGCTGGTATTGAGGCGTTAATGACTCTGACATGGCTGGTTTGCCACCATGATCTGGAAGATGCTGCAGAAGACTATGGAAGCAGTTTGAATTCCATGGATGCTGCCCAACTTTTGTCACTGATACAGCGGGCCAAAGAGCTTCTTTCCGGACGACTTCAAGAGGCCCCGACGGAGGCTCCGTCCCTTATAATCACCCGGGATTATCGTATTTTCATGGGAAGCCGGCGCGGACCGGAGATCCGGATGCGCCCCATGTCAAAAGCCGTCTTCCTGCTTTTCCTCCGGCATCCGGAAGGAATAGCGTTTGGACAAATCGGCCGGTACAGGGCGGAACTGGAAGGCTATTATCGCCGGATCAGCCGCTGTGGAACAAACGAGGAAATCGGCCGATGCCTGGACCGGGTACTGAATGCCGCCAGCCGGGAGCTGAGTGTTGCCGCTTCACGTGCTGCAGAAGCCTTGGCCGGGATACTGGAAGAGGAATACCTGCCCTCCTATGTCATTGCAGGAGAGCGTGGCGGCCCCAAACGCATTTCGCTGGACCGCAGGCTGGTTGTCTGGCTATGAATACTTGCGCGGGAAGCGCAACAGGATGGACAGTACGGCAATGAATCCCAGGGCAAAAGGATAATACAGATTGCCGATGATAGCCGCCGCAGAAACCCCGGCCAGGCCGCTTGCCATAAGCATCTGCGCGCCGTAGGGGATGATACCCTGAACAAAACAGGAGAAGGTGTCCAGGATGGAGGCCGTCTTCCGGGGATCCAGGCCGAATTTCTCCGTGATATCCTTGGCCAGCGGGCCTGTGGTGATGATGGCAATGGTGTTGTTGGCAGTGCACAGATTCACCAGGGACACCAGCGCGGCAATGGAAAAGCCTGCTGCCCTTTTACCGCCAATCCGACGGGTGAGACCGCCGATGATGAACTCCATACCGCCGTTATAGCGGATGATTTCCAGCATGCCGCCGGCCAGCAGGGAAACAATGATAAGTTCACCCATGGACCCAATGCCGGAGCCAATGGAGGACATCCACCCTACAAAATCGTAAGCACCTGTAATCCAGCCGATAATGCCGTTTACGCCAATGCCGATGGCCAGTACCGTGACCACATTCATTCCGGCCAGCGCCAGGCCGATAACCAGGAGATACGGAATCAGCCCCAGCCACTGGACCGGCTCTCCGGCAGGCACCGCCTCCACCTGGAGTCCCAGGATAACGTAAACGACGGTCACAACTATGGCGGCAGGTGCGGCAATCCACAGGTTGGCCCTGAATTTATCCCTCATGGAGCAACCCTGGCTCTTGGTGGCGGCCACGGTGGTGTCCGAGATAAAGGAAAGGTTGTCTCCAAAGAAAGCCCCGCCCACAATGATGGCGGTAATGAAAGGAATGCCGATGCCGGTTTGATCGGCAATGCCCGTGGCGATGGGAACCAGGGCCACAATGGTACCCACGGAGGTGCCGATGGCCATGGAGATGAAACAGGCGGCCAGGAAGAGGCCGGCGTAGATGAGTTTTCCCGGAAGGATGTGCAGGGTGGCGTTCACCGTGGCGTCTATGGCGCCGATCTCTTTGGCCGTAGCGGCAAAGGCACCCGCCAGCACAAAGATCCAGATCATCAAGAGCACATTCTTGTTGCCTGCGCCCTGGGAGAAGATGGCAATCTTGTCGTCCGTCTTATCAATATCGTGCGTAATAAGCAGCGCATAGGCCGATGCGATAATAAAGGCGGCAGCCACCGGAACCTTATAGAAGTCCCTGGCAATGAGCGAGGTGATTACATAAATGCAGAGAAAAACCAGCAGGGGACTCAATGCCAGCCAGCCGTTCATCTTTCGTTTTAACATACCAGTGGAGGTGAAGGGACTCGAACCCTTGTCCAAACGCCGCACCAGGCAGCTTTCTACATGCTTATCCGTCCTTTGGTTTTTGACGGTTCCCTGCCGGATGGCGGGCGAAGAACCGCTTAGCCTTTAAGTCTTAACCGGATGTAGAGGCGTCGTCCGGAGCAGCCTCAAATGGATGATACCCCTTGATCGGCCCTTAAGAGGCGGAAGCGCCGAGGGATACTCGTCGGCCCCGCAGCCTAGGCGGGACGGATTAAGTTAATTTGCTTGGCAAATTAAGCAGCGAGTGCGTAGTTGTTATTGGCAACTAATTTGTTTGAGCCTGAGATTTACGGGCTGAAGCTCAGCGCCCGGCATGCTTACTGTCCGACATCAGCGCTGTCAAAACCAAAACACCCCCGTCGTAAAGTGATTGCAAAGATAAGCAATATTATTCGTCCGGCAAAATGCGCCGGGCCCCCATGTAGCGCATCATGAAATACGGATGGTTGAAGCTTTGTTCCACCACGCCGTTGGAAACCGATGCATGGATGAAAGTGAACCCGCCCGTTTCCTTGTCAACGGATACCACGATGCCCACATGGCCGATGTTTCTCACGCTGCCCCGTTTCCCGAAAAAGACCAGGTCTCCCTTCTGCAGGTCCCGGTAGCTGGGCACCTCCCGGCCTTCCTTGAACTGAATGGCCGAATAGGCCGTGATATCAAAGCCGAAGTGCTTGAAAACATAGCGCGTGTAGCTGGAGCAGTCAAAGCGGAAGGGACCGGAAGCGCCTAACTTATAAGGAGTTCCCAGGAAAGTCCGGGCATAGGCGATAACCTGGTCACTAAGGGCAAGTGTATCGGCCTGGACCTCCACGGAAACGCTGTCCTGCGGGGCCTGGGCCCACATCCGGGAGCCGCCGCACACTGCAAAATGCAGCGCGGCGAGAACGATGCATATGACCTTTTCTGTTCTCATCGCGCTGCAAAGTTAGCAAAAACCGTGCAACTGGCAATCAGTGGCTGTTGAATACCACAATAGCTTGCGTCTCATACGACAGCCCGTTGGGCGCGGCATAGGTGGCCTGAACCAGGGAGGCGCCGGGGCCGGAGCTTGTCACGCTGCCCGCCGATGAGACGTGGAATCCGCATTCTTCACCGTCCAGTATCTTCCAGCTCACCTGGTTGGTGACGTTGCTGGTGCTTGCTATATCGTTGATATTTCCATTGTTATATAGTACGAAGCTGGCCTGCAGCTGGACCGAACCGCCCACTACGCCGGGCGTGGATCCGCCCGTGATGAACAGGTTGCCGGTATGGGTACTTTCGAAAGTAATGTACTCTCCGGTGGCATAGATTATCTTTCCGTCGGCTTCATGCCGGAAGGCGGCGTTGAAGTGGTCCCGGCCTGGGCCGGTGGCTGTTACGATGCCTTGATAAGGCACCTGGATGGGGTAACTGGAGCCCATCCTGTAGATAAAGCAGCAGGTGTGATCGTCAGTTACATCGGTTCCACCCGTGGTGATGCCGTTTTGGGTGGTATAGACCAGTGCCCTAAGGTGGATGGTTTCTCCTACGGCGGCCCTGGGCGGATCGGCAATTAGAATCAGCTGGCGCTTGTAATCCATGGCTTTTACGTCGCAGGTGAGGTTCTCCGCACCGCTTCCGTCGGGGCCGCTGGCAGTGATCCGACGGATGCCGTTTCCCTTTGCCGTTACCATATAGGCGTCGCTGTACGGGGAGCCGGTGATTACCGCGTTGTCGTTCTGGATGGAGGGGTTGTCCGGAGCTGCATAAGACCAGCTGAAATGCTGGCTGTAGGTGAGCGTGGGGCCGGCGCTGGCGTGGAAAACTCCGCTGATGTAGCGGTCCTCATGCCGATAGACCCGTATAAAACCCGTTTCACCCAAATACAGGGAGAGGTAGGTGGGGGTGATGCTGTAGCGGTATTCGCTCCAGGTGAGGTTGTTCTCATGCTTCCAGTCGTTGTTCAGCCTTCCGTCCGGCAAATAGTGCAGGGTCCAGGTATACCGCCAGTTGCGGCGGATGTCAAAGTTGGAGGTGGCGTTGTCTCCCAGGAAACTCCGGTACAGGATGGTTCCTTCCACGCCCGAGGTACCCGTCACCAGAGTCTCCAGATAAGTCATCTGGCCTTTTCGCTCGTCCACCGTGGTGTTGCCCTCCGGGCTTTTCTCGGAAGAGTCGGCAATGCCGGAGACCGTACCCTGCCGGTTTTCCGGTACATAAAAGACGTAGGTGCCTGAGGGCTGTTCACCTCCCGTCTGGAATTCATAAACGGGCAGGATGTCGGAGGCCGATGCGGCGGCGCTGCTCCCGAAAGGCTTCAGGCTCCGGTTCAGGTTATGCACTTTCACTGAGGTGATTACGCCCGTCCATTCGCAGTAAAGCTGGGCCGTTACCTTGGCCATGAGCCGCCTTACGGGAATGGCTCCGCTGGAGGTGGTACCTACGGTATAAATGAGCGAACCGGCCATGGGGATACCCCGGTATTCAATGCCGATATCGGCATCCAGGTAGCCGGGGATGGAATAAGTGAGGGAAGAGAGGGCTGTCTCCTCCTCCGGAAGGGCTTCCCGCATATCTCCCATGTTCACCAGGGCATAGGCGGTATAGGCACCGTCCTCCAGGGGAAAGGACATCTGGTCAAAGCCGCTTCCGTAGTATTCCTTCTCCACCAGAAGGCCGCCTTGGTAGAGGCCCAGGGTAACGGAAGTCACCTTGGTTTCTATATCGGCCGATTGGAGGATGGAGCGCGTTGGAGGAGCGCCGTTTTCCTCTTCCAGCACCAGGGAAAAGCGGCTTTCCCGTGAGGCGGAAACCTCCGTCTCCTTTTGGCAGGAAGGCAGGAAAACAAGCGGAAGCAGTACTTCCAGTAAAATATATAAATACTTGTATCTCATGGCATCAGGAGTTTTCAAGAACGTTCACATCGTGTTCCCAGTCCATGCCCGCAGCGGAGAATACCACATCCACGGAACCCGGGATATCCTGCTCCGGATCCATGGACCCAAGTTTCTTGAGGATGATCTCCTCCGCCACGTAGATCCTGTTCCTTCCCATGGCGGGAATCTGGACCTGGTAGTAGTAGGTCTTGTCACCCACGGCCACCTGCAGCACCAGCCGGGTGGACCTTTTGCTCCAGCTGGCGTCATGGGTGTCGTCGTCCGCCGCCCAGGCATTGGGGTAGGCATAGAAGTAGTGTGGCGTGGTGTGGGGAGCCGATGGGGTAAGCGTGGCCTGGATGGCCGTTTCGCCCACCAGGGCGTCCATCGCCGGGACGGCATTACCCGCATCCCGCCAGCCCATCACATTGTACCAGGCCTCTTCCGCTGTCCGCAGTTCGGTGGCCGAATAATCGGCCCCCAGTCGGCTGGTCCGGTAAAGGTTGGTGAGGTAGATGGCTTCAAGAACCGTGGTCTTGGCGGCCAGGTAGGGGTTCTCAAAGGCCACGGACACTTTCTTCACGCCCACCTTGGATACCAGGCGGCGGACATCTACGGTCCTGGTCACAGTGCGGTCTTTTTCCAGATCCACGGGCACCTCTCCGTACATGAGCATGGAGCCGGCGGCGTTGTCGGAAAGACTTGTAACCCAGCCCGTCAGATCTGTCTTTCTTTGGATCTCGGCTGGCACCAGGCTCTCCGGATAATTGACCAGGGCAACCACCGTATAACTGCCCACCAGCACGGTTTTCCGGATACTTTCTCCGGAGAGGCCGGTGCCGTAGACCACGCTGTCTCCGTCCCCGTCAAAGACCCAGAGCGCCCAGCGGTTGCAGGTGGTCTCTACACTGCCTGCCGGATTGGCCACCCGCGTGGCGGCAAAGGGCCCTCCCAGGCTGATGCTCACTGTCCCCGTTGCCGCCGGAACAGGCGTCTCTGTTCCAGCAGGAGATACCTGGGGGAACAGGCTCTCCTTTTCGCAGGAAAGGGTTCCGGCGGCCAGCAAAAGGTATAAAAAGATATGGCGTTTCATCTCAGGTAGCATAATTGATGATGGTTTCGGTTTGCCAGTCGGTAATGGACAGGGTTACTTCGGAGCGGATGTAGTCGATCTCCACGGTAATGTCCGGCAGATTCTTCAGCTCCCAGCTGAACCCTTCCACCTGTTTCAGCAGGTTCCACAGGAGGATGGTGTCCTGGGGGTCCTCATTCTCCTCATCGGCCTCCAGGGCCCATAGTTCCAGGGTAAGGGAGTTGTCCCCCTGGCGGGGGACGGTGAACTCGAACTCCCCGGCCATCTTCTCCGGCGGAGCATAGCGGTAGGGTCCGGTCACCGGTACACCGGTATGGAGGTCAATGCCGCAGGTGTTGGCGCTGATAACCACCCGGTAAGGGAATCGGCCCGGCACGTCCCCGGGGTCGAATTCTTTGAACCGAACCCTTATTGTACTGTGTTCCTTGGTCATTTCCACGGGAATGACGGCACTTTCATCCATGCCTTCCGCCCTGGCCGAAAAGCGGTACAGCCTGTCGCCGTCCTGCTGCCGGTCCACCACCCATCCGCTGCCCTTCACAATGCGGCTGTTCCCGAAGCAGGCCATTCCGTAGATGGAAACGGCATCGCAGCGGCGCACTTGCAGGGAGTAAGTCCGGTCCGTCATGGCACCCACGGTGGTGGTGTCTGTCACGCGGTTTTCCGATCCCAGGACGGGGGAGGCTTCCAGATACATCAGTTCTGAGAGGCCGATTCCCTGCGTATCCAGGAACTCGAAGAAGAGCGTGGCGGGACACGCCGTCCGGTCTTCGCGGATGGGGGAGGTGCAGGAGGAGCAGACGGCCGCGGCCACGGCCAGGGCTCCCGATAGGGTTTTCAGGTGTCGCATAGGGACAGCTTACATATTGTAACTGAGGGCGGTGGAGGAATCCCAGTCCACTACGTTCAGGGTAATGGCGGCGGTTCCGGTGTCGGTTACCGAGTCGTCATCGTCGTTGTTCTTTCCCAACAGGGTAAAGGTGATGTCGGAAATCTCGTAAGAGCAGTTCCGCTTAAGGACGGGCAGGGTAAAGGTATAATAGCTCTGGATGGCGCTGCTGCCGTATCCGGTTACTTCGGCATGGATCACCAGACGGGTATGGCGGGCGCTCCAGGTGGAGCTGTTGCTGTCGTCGGAGGTGGGATTGGGGTAGGTGTACCACACGCGCTTGATTTCTTTGGCCGCTCCTTCCTCGCAGGAAATGCTAAGGTCGTGATCGCACAGCAGGGGACTCACGGCCGATGTATTTTCATCCCGCATCTTATTATACCAAAGGGTGGGGTCGATGATATCCCAATCGGCGTTGTTGTTCTTCTTGTTAAGGGAGAAATTGGTATGCCCGGCCACGTTCTTCAGATACATGTCCTTGATGGTGAAGGTGCAGCCCGACAGGTAGGTGTCGGCAAATTGCCTGGTCACTCTGTTAAGTACAATCCGGGAGGCCAGGCGGGTCACGTTCACGGTAACCTGGATGCTGCTCCTGGTCACTTCCACGTCTTTTTCCCCGGCCATGATCAGGCAGATGCCATTCTCGGCGGTATAGTTGTCGGAGAGGTCCGTGACCGTGTTTTTAAGGTCGGCTTCCGTGGGCATGTCGGCAAACCGGCTGTGGTTCACAATGGCCCACACGTGCTTGTTGCCCACAGGTGCCGTAATGGTGAGGCTGTTCGCCGAGACAAACTTGTCGGTCTCCCGTTTTCCGCTTTCTGCGTTGAAAACAAAGACCTGCAGGCTGCGGATGGCCTTTTCGTCCAGTCCTGTAAGGGAGGCTTTGGTGGCTCCTTCCGTTCCCACCGTTACATGCAGGACGCCGGTGCCGCCCACTTCTTCCACGGTGGGGGCAGATGTCGGGATGGGAGAGACAGGTACAGACTTTTCGCAGGAAAGGACAGCTCCGAGAAAGCTTGCCGAAAGGAGAAGGAAGTGAATGGTTTTCATATGTACTGATATTAGTAAATAATTGATAATTAAATAATTTCTTCATCCGAAGAAGTTTGTTTGTTCAAATTGTACCGTTGGATGAGGGCAAAGATTTCCGGGTCCAGGTTGCCCCGGAATACAAAGGAACGGTCGGCCCGGCAGGCATCCAGATAACACTGGACGGCGGCCTGGTCGTCGCCGCTTCGGGCGTGGAGCACCGCCAGCATATAGGTGACTTGCGGGGTGCGCTCCAACTCCTGCAGGATGGACATGGCCGATGCGTTATAGTCCAGCGAGACATAGGCGATGGCTGTGTTGTAGTCCTTATAAGGCCGCAGATACTCCAGCGCCTGTTTGTAGTCCCTTTCCTTGAGGGCTTCCACGCCTTTCATGTATACCGTGTCCAGCTGCGTTGTATGGACGGTATCCTTGATCATTCCCTTGCGGTGCAGATAGAAGTCGAATTTCACGGTACGCAGCCGGGGATACAGTTTTTCCCGGAGGTATGTGTAATAGGATTCGCCTTTAAGGGCCTCTTCCCGCCTGTCCGGATCGGCCTCGGAGAGGTGTTTCATGTAGGATTGCCGGGCACTGGAGGTGAGGAGGGTGTCCTCGTCCACCAGCAGCGATAGCATTTCCCAGTTTTCGCCGTTGGAGCGGGAGCGGAAGGGGATGGCGGCGGCGCTTGTTTGCGAGAGCTTTTCGCTGCCGTTCTCTCCTACGCTGAGGGCGAAGGAGTTCCGCCGGAGGGAGTCCCGGTAGTGGCGCACGTAAGTGTCGAAGTAATTGGCCACTGCCGCCGCCCGCCGTTCCGACAGTGAGAGGTTGGTGGAGAGGGCTCCTTCCGGAGAGGCCGATGCCGCAATGATGATGGAATCCAAGTCAAATTGCCGATTCTCAAGCAGTTCCGTGATGTTGCCCCGGATCCGGCCCATCTCGCTGCGGTTGCTTCCCAGGGAAAGGTCAATGTCGGACCGGCCCTGTGCGAAGTCCACGTAGCAGGCGGTGTTGGCAGCGGCCCGGCGTTCGCGGATGGTAGTGAGGTATTTCTCCGTCCCGTCCACGAACGCAGAAAGGGAACTGATATAAAAGGTAAGGGGTTCGGACCGCTTCATGGTATAGATGCGATGATCGCTCTCAAAGACATCTCCGGACAGCACGATGTCCACTTTCCTCAGCTGGGGCCGCGTGGTGATGGTTTGGGTATATTGGTACACGAAATCTCCGTTCACGGCCTGCATCACGGTGTCCAGGCGCAGGCCCTCCGTCTGGATGGGCACCTTCACATATTTGGCATACATGGCTCCCTGGCGGGATTTCCGGTATTCGTTCCGTTTCCAGGCAAACATGTCCGTATAGTGGTCGATGGCCTGCTGCTCCGTTACCCCGAACTGGGAACAGAACTGCTCGTCCGAGACGAAGGTGGAGTCCCGCTTGAACTGATACAGCTGGGGGATGTTCCGCTGCAGGAACAGCTCCAGGTTCCTCAGATCGATGAACTTGGTTGTGTCCGTGATGATGGAGCGGATAAAGCGGTCGTACTGCTCATAACCCCGCAGCTGCGCCTTCCGGTAGTCGTTTCCGGTAATATAGACGCTCTCCAGCCGGAGAGAGTCTTCCAGTACAAACATGTCGGGATAAAAGCGGAGCTGCCATCTGGAGTCCTGCATCTTCTCCGGAACCACCACCTCGAACTTCAGGTCAATCCGGCCGTGGCGTTCGGCCACGTTGCGGAAGCGGGCTGTCACGCGGGCGGCTTCCAGAACGTCCGTAGCCACCATGTTTCCGTCCTCGTCCTTGATGGCTTTCATAATGAGTACGTCGTTTCCTTCAGGATCCTTCACCACCAGCGTGTCCCGGCGCGTGGGAGATTCCCCGAAATCCAGTTCAGGCAGGAGTTCCTCCTCCTGGCTTAAGACCAGCTGCGCCGACACCTGTCCCTCCCTCAACTTCTGGACATGGGAGAGCGGGGCGCAGGCTGCCGCGGCCACAAGCATAAGAAGATGCAGTATACTCCGTTTCATCTCTACCAGTCTCTTTGGGGTTGGAGCCGCTCATCTTCACGCGGAATCATTTCCACGGTACGGGCCAGGACGTCCATTACAGAACGTTCTTCGTTGTCCTGGGTGGTGTATTTGCGGATACGGATACGTCCCACCACCCGGATCCAGGCACCTTTCTGGATCTCATAGAAGTCCGGCATGGACGGGCCTTGCCAGGCCGATACGTTGAACCAGGCTATGTCAATGTCTGGATTGCCATCCTTGTCCCGGGTGCTGTACTCGGTGACCACGGAGAAATTGCACACCCGCGTCCCGTTGAACGCGTGGATCTCCGCCCGTCCCACGACACCTTTGATTTCGATACGGTTTAAGAATTCCATTGCTTTGCATTTAAAGGTTTCACATGACCGGGCCCGGCTGGGCGCGCTTCCGTCCGGGACCGCTTGCAAAGTAAGGGAGTCCTGCCCCCAAAGCCTAACGGAAACGGCCCTGGAGCTGCATATTTTAACGTTTTGAAGAGAGATTCTCTGTTTTTTGGGAGGAATCGGAAGAAAAAATAGGCATCGGTTGAATCATTCTTCCGATGAGCGTTTTGGTCCCATCTTAAAAAACGTAAAAACTTTTGGAAATGTTTTTTACGATGCTTGGAAATGTGGTTTTCTTGCCCCACCTTTGGGGCCAAAGCGTTGCTTATGGAATACGATTCAGGACAACATTCACACTTCGGATACTGCCTGGAATGCGGGGATATCATTGAATACGGACACGGTCGCCCGGACCGCAAGTTCTGCAGCGCGGGCTGCAAGAACCGCTGGCACAACCGGCGGAAGGCGCAGTCCTGGCGGGCATACCAGCACAAGGTCCTCAAAGTGCTGGAGGAGAATCATGACATCCTGGACCGTTTGCGGCGGATAGGCATCTCATCCATAGACCGGATGAGCCTGGGTCAACTGGGCTTTGACTTTAACTACGTAACCTCTTTCCACAAGATAGGGCAGCACAGCGTATACAGCGTCTTTGACATTACATACGAAGCCACCCCTTCCCGCATCCTCCATATAACCAGCCGATGGAACGTGCCGGAAGAGGGAACAGGGGAAGGGGCGTCTTCCAAAAAGAGGGCTTAATTTGCAGCCGCTTTCTGCTTTTTCTGCGGGTCTTTGAACAGGATCCAGAACAGGACACCTACCACAAAGGCATAGCCGGCAAAGATGTACCAGGCGTTGGGCCAGGAAGGATTGGCGGCCTTGTATACGGTGGCATCTACAACTGCGCCGGCGGCCAGGGTGCCGATGGTGGCGCCGAAGCCGTTGGTCATCATCATGAACAGGCCCTGGGCACTGGAACGGATGTCTTCCGCGGCGTTCTGCTCCACGTAAAGGGAACCGGAGATGTTGAAGAAATCAAAGGCAAAACCGTACACGATGCAGCTGAGGACAAACAGCAGCACGCCGGGCATGGCCGGGTTGCCCAGGCCGAAGAAGCCGAAGCGGAACACCCAGGCGAACATGGCGATGAGCATCACGTTCTTGATGCCGAATTTCTTCATGGCAAACGGAATGAGCAGGATACAAAGCGTCTCCGAAGCCTGTGAGATGGCAATGAGCGCGTTGGAGTTCTTCACCGCAAAGGTGTCGGCCAGGGACGGATCCGAAGCGAAGGAGCTAAGGAAAGTATTGGCGTATCCGTTGGTAATCTGGAGGGAGGCGCCCAGGAGCATACTGAAGATGAAGAAGATGGCAAACTGGCCGTCCTTGAACAGGGAGAAGGCCTTGAGGCCGAAGGCATCGGCCAGGGAT
>JAIKYL010000242.1 GCA_024683255.1 Bacteroidales bacterium
GGTGGTGATGCACCACCGCTCGCCCGGCTGCAAGAGCACCCAACTGTTCAATGGCATTGCCGGCGGCGAGGCGCAGGTAAACTTCCATGGAACCATAGTGGTGGCCCCGGACGCCCAGCAGACGGAAGCCTATCAGGAGAACCACAACATCGTCCTTACGGAATCGGCCCGGGTGGTTACCAAGCCGCAACTTGAGATTTATGCGGACGACGTAAAGTGCTCCCACGGAGCCACCGTGGGCCAGCTGAACCAGGATGAAATCTTCTATATGCGTTCCCGTTGCATCCCGGAAAATGAGGCTAAAACCCTTCAGATGCTGTCTTTCCTGTCTCCGGTGATCCCCGCCGGAAGAGAGGAGGAAATAGAAAAGGCCGTAAGGAGTTTGTGACATTTCAATTATTGTTCGTATCTTTACCACATGCACGCTGCATGGCATAGGGCATTTTTGCTGGCAACCGTCCTCCTGACGGCCGCCTGCGGCAGGATGTCCCGCTCCGACCGGGAGATCGGCCGGCTGCTCACCGAGCTGGATGGCTATGTGGGAGCCAGGGAGGTTTATGTGGCCCGGAAACAGGACCAGATGCAGGCGCTCTCCAAACTGGCCCGTTCCACCCGGGATCCGCAGCGCCGTTACGAGCTGGAGATGAATATAGCCAAGGAGTATTTCGCTTTCAGCTTCGACTCCACGCAGGTTTATCTCAAGCACTGCCAGGAACTTGCCTTCCGGCTCCGGAATGCCGATCTTTACAACCAGGCCTCCATTGAGCTGGGGCACCTGTATGCCAAAGCCGGCAACTATATGGAAGCCTCCCAGCTGCTCTACGGGCAAATAGACACGGCCGGGCTCAACCCTTCGCTCAATGCCGATTATCTATGGTACCTCTACGACTTCAGCAAAGACCTGGCGGGTAATTCCGGCGTGGCCGAACAGCTGTCCATTCCGCCGGAGGCGTCGTTCCGTCCCCGGCTTTACCACGTGCTTCCCAAGGACAGCGACCGCTGGCGTTCGGTGCTGCGGGACGAGTTCATAGACAGCGGCCGCCTGGCATCGGCCGACAGCGTGAACCGCCTGCTGCTTTCAACGGTGCGCCAGGAAGACCGCAACTACGCCATCTATGCCTTTTTCCAGTCGGAAATCGAGGAGCAGCGCGGGAACCAGACATCCCGGATGGGCTGGCTCATCCGCTCGGCCGAATGCGACCTTATCAATGCCGTACGGGACTATGCTTCCCTCACGATGGTGGCCCAAAACGTGCTTCCCGTAGATGTGGACCGCTCGTTCCGCTATCTCCGGCTGGCCCAGGAAGACGCCCTGCTGTACAACGCCAAGCTCCGTCCCTGGCAAATCTCCCGTTTCCTGATGGAAGTGGAGGACGCCTATGCCGAACGGCAGGCCCGGGCAAACAAAGTGTCTGTGGTGTCGTCCATCCTGCTGGCCATCCTGGTAGTAGTGCTGGCGCTCATCACCTATTTCCTCATAGCGCGCTCGCGAAAGCTTTCCCGGATGCAGTCGGCCCTGGAGAGCAGCAACGAAAAGCTGGCTATCGCCAACGGAGAGCTCAGTTCCCTGAACCTGCAAATCTCCAAGGCCGACAAAGTGAAGGAAAAATACATTATCGACTTCCTGGAAGGTCTGTCGGCCCAGGTCTCACTGGTGCGGGCCGAGGACAACCGCTTCCGGAATCTCCTGAAGCAGGGAAAGGCCGACCAGCTGCTCAAGGAACTCTCCATCGTGGGTCGTGCGGAAAAAGCCCGTGACGAATTCTACCAGACCTTTGACACCACTTTCCTGGCCATGTATCCCGGCTTTGTGGAGCAGTTCAACGCCCTGCTCAAGGAAGACGCACGCTTCCACCTGGGCAAAGGGGAAAGGCTGAATACGGAGCTCCGGATCTTCGCGCTCATCCGTTTGGGAATAGACGATTCCAAGCAGATTGCCTCTATGCTGGACTATTCCGTGAGCACCATCTACAATTACAAGGTTTCTGTGAAAAACGCCGCCCTGGGAGACCGGGATACCTTCGAAGAAAGGGTGAAACAAATTGGAAAGTAGTGAATCCTTTCTTCTAGTTTCACTACTATTTTAGCATTTTAACAATTTTTAATTACCTAATACACAAGTAGTTAAGCTTCTTGTGTCACTACTTTTTATTTCCCGAACGCGCGAGGCCTTGTTTTTTCATCGAAATTTGCATCCAGACCAATAGGCCAAACACATTATTAACTAATATCAACCAACACGCTTAACTAAAAACAACGCGTATGAAAAGATTTGCTTCCCTAATCCTTGCATTGGGACTGAGTCTGGTTGCCATGGCACAGAACGTCACCCTCAAGGGTGTCGTGCGTGATGCCTCCAACCAGCCGGTTATCGGAGCGTTCGTAGTTGAGCAGGGAACCAACAACGGTACCATGACCGGTGTGGACGGCGACTTCGCCCTTACCACCCGCCGTGGCGCCGGCGTGGAAATCTCCTGCATCGGCTATGTGTCGCAGGTAATCGTCAATGACGGAGCGCAGAACTTGGTCATCGTCCTCGAGGACGATGCCGAGATGCTGGAAGAGACCGTGGTCATCGGCTACGGTGTACAGAAGAAGTCCGTAGTTACTGCGGCCATTTCTTCCGTCACTGAGGAAGACCTGAAGGTCCAGTCCCAGACCCGTCTGGACAACATGCTCCAGGGTATGACCTCCGGTGTTCAGGTAACCCAGAACTCCGGTGCCCCGGGTGCAAGTTCCACCGTGGTGGTCCGTGGTATCAGTTCCATCAACCACGCCAGTCCGCTCTATATAGTAGATGGTATGCCGGCCGGCAGCATTGACTATATCAACCCTAACGACATCGAACGTATCGACGTGCTCAAAGACGCTGCTTCGGCGGCCGTTTACGGTGCCCGTGCCTCCGACGGCGTTATCCTGGTAACCACCAAGTCCGGCAAGGAAGGCAGGACCGTTGTCAATTACGACTTCTCCTATGGTATCCAGAACCCCTGGCGCAAACCCGCCGTCCTGAATGCCACCGAGTATGCCATCATGATGAATGAGGGTATGCTCAACGCCGGCAACGCCCCCATCTACGACGATCCTTATTCGTTGGGCAAGGGCACCGACTGGGTGGATGCCGTTTTTGACAAGAATGCCCCCATCGTAAAGCATGACGTCAATATCTCCGGCGGCAACAGCCGGATCAACTACAGCGTCTCCGGCGGCTACCTTTCCACCCAGGGTACCATCGGCGGCCGTTTCGGCCAGTCTTATTATGACAGGATGACCCTGCGTGAGAACATCGGCTTTACCCTCTTCGATGCTTCTGATAAACGGAACTGGCTGAACAAGCTCACCTTCTCCAACCAGATTTCCTTCGCCCACATCAAGAGCGCCGGCATCTCGGCCAACTCCGAATACGGCTCCCCGCTGGGTTCCGCGCTGGGTATGTCCCCGCTTGATCCCATCTATGCCGATGCCGCCGAGGAGGAACGCTATAAGTCCCTTTACCCCGCTGGATACCCTTATATTATCCGCAATTCAGAGGGTGTGGCCTATTTCATCGCCGACGGCGGTACCTATAATGAACAGGCCAACCCTATCGCCATGCTGGACCGCCCGCACGGCTATTCCAGCACAGACAAGATTGTGGCTGGCCTGAACACCGAACTCCAGCTCTTCGACGGCCTGAAGTTCCGGAACTCGCTCACCCTGGACCTCTCCTACGTCTATGGCCACAGCTACACGGAGCAGTATTTCCTTACCTCCAAGAGCTACAGCCTGGACAGCATCTCGTCCACCACCACCTATGACGCCAAGGGCAATCCCACTACCGTCAACAAGATGAACTACGGTTCGTCGGCCTCCCAGACCATGAACCGCTACTACAGCTATCAGGTGGAGAACACCCTGGTTTATGACAAGACCTTCGGTCGTCACACCCTCAACGTGGTGCTGGGCCAATCGGCCTATATGTCTTCCTCTTCCTATCTGGGCGCATCCGCCCGCGGCCTCATGTACCCGGACGACCCCTGGAAGATCAGCGTTGACAATACTCTGGGTCTCCAGACCGACGGCGACCGCAACGGTTGGGGTCGCTGGAATTCCATCCCGTACAGCATCCTTTCCTATTTCGGCCGTATCAGCTATAACTTTGACGAGCGTTTCCTGGCCCAGGCCACTCTCCGCCGGGATGCTTCCTCCCACTTCGGCCCCAACAACAAATGGGGTACCTTCCCGTCCTTCTCCCTGGGCTGGAACCTGAAGAATGAGGAATTCCTCAAGTACAACAACCTCATCTCCATCGCCAAGATCCGTGCATCCTGGGGTATCAACGGTAAGGATAACCTGGGCGACTTCCTTTATGCTGTATATGCCCAGTCCGGCAACAACTACATCTTCGGTTCCGGCGCCAACGGCACGGAAAGCGTGAATACGGGTGTGAAGGCTTCCGGCCTTGCCAACCCCAACGCCAAGTGGGAAGAATCCATCCAGACCGACCTGGGTATTGACCTGGGCCTGTGGGGCAACAAGTTCACCTCTACCGTGGACTTCTACATCAAGGACGCCTCCGGCATGCTGATGCAGATGCAGGTTCCCACCTATGCGGGCGACTCCGCTCCCACCGGCAACGTGGGTACCATGCGCAACGTGGGCGTGGAATTCGACCTGGGCTGGCGCGACCATATCGGCGACCTTAACTACGGTATCAAATTCAACGCTTCTTACAACAAGAACACCCTCACCAAGCTGGCCGATGATGCCACTTACATCACCACCTCCAGCCATAAGATCGGCACGCTCACCCGTGGCGACGTGGGAGAAGTGTTCCCGTACTTCTGGGGCTGGAAGACCGACGGCGTGTTCCAGAACTGGGACGAGGTCAATTCCTATGTGAACAAGGACGGCAACCTGATCCAGCCCAACGCACAGCCCGGTGACTTCCGCTGGAAGGACATCAACGGCGACGGTGCCATCACCGACGATGACCGCACCAAGCTGGGCAAGGGTATTCCCGACTGGACTTACGGTTTTACCTTTACCCTGGATTGGAAGGGTATCGACTTCAGCATGCTCCTCCAGGGGCAGCTGGGTGCCCAGGCGCTCAACGTGACCCGCCGTACGGACCTTTACTACATCAACCTCCCCAAGTCCATCCTTAACCGCTGGACCGGTGAAGGTTCCACCAACGAATATCCCCGTTTCGCCTTTGATTCGGCCAACGAGAATTACCGTGTATCCGACTATTGGATGGAAGACGCCTCCTTCCTGCGCGCCCGTAACATCCAGCTGGGTTACACCCTGCCTGCCAAACTTACGCAGAAGTTCTTCGTTTCCCGCCTGCGCCTCTACGCCCAGGTGGAGAACGCCTTCACTCTCACCAAATATACCGGTTGCGATCCGGAAGTTTCCGGAGGTTTCCGCGAGGTGGGCGTAGACCGCGGTGTCTATCCCCAGAACCGGACCATCACCTTTGGCCTCAACTTAACTTTCTAACAGACTTCGGATATGAAAAAGATATTTATCGCACTCACTTCCCTGGCCGTTCTGCTGTCTTCCTGCTCCAAGGATTTCATCAATCCCCGGCACAACAGCTCCGAACCGCTTGACGAGTACTTCAATACGCCGGAGCGTCTCTTCCAGTGCCTTGTGGCCGCGTATGACCCGCTGGAGTGGTATGACTATGCCTTCGGTCAATATGACAACCTCCACCTCATCTTCGACGTGATGGGTGACGATGTGTACGCCGGCGGTTCCAACGAGGGTGACCAGCCCCTCATTGTGAAGACGCACTATTATACGGCTACTCCCACTGATGTCTGCAATCAGTTCTGGACCGTGAACTATTCCGGCATCAACCGCGCCGCTACCCTCATCAAATACATTGACGGGGCCGAGGGCGTTGACGAAAAGACCAAGAACCTCTATGTGGCGGAAGCCAAGGTGCTCATGGCCTACTATTACAACATGCTGTGGAAACTCTGGGGCAACATCCCTTATTTTGAGGAACTCCTGGAGGCCCCCTATTTTGCCGAACAGCTTGGGCACGATGATGTTTATAACAACTTCATCAAGCTCATCGAGGATGCCATCGCGCTCAATGTCCTTCCCATGAAGGCCAGCGGCGGTAACGAAGGCCGCGTGACCCTGGCCATGGCCTACATGCTCTATGCCGAGGCCGTGATGTACCAGAACGACAATTCCCGTTACCAGACCGCCCTGAACTACATGAAGGAGATTATCAATTCCGGACAGTATGCCCTGGTGGCCGATTTCGCCGGTATCTGGGAAGAGACCGGAGAATGGGGTCCCGAATCCATCTGGGAAATCAACTATATGTCTGAAGGCGGTATCCGCGACTGGGGCAACTCCATCGCCGCCGGCGGTCAGGTGAACTCCATCCTCACCGGCATCCCCGCCCCGAAGAATGTTCCCGACTATCACGAAGGCTGGGGCTTCGGCACCATCGCCAAGAGCGCCTATGACATGTATGACGATGACGATATCCGCAAGGACGGCGGCATCCTGAACTTCGCCAAGTATGCCGAATCCCACCCCGGCGCCGAGTATACGCCCCGCTGGCAGGATACCGGTTACTGGAACCGCAAGTACATTGCCCGTGAAGGCGGCAACCACGGTTACCTGGCCTCCGACAATGTGAACTACTGCAACAACGAGCGCATCTACCGCTATGCCGAGACCCTGCTGAACGCCGCCGAGCTTTCCGTCCTTCTGGGACAGGATGGCTCCGGCTACCTGCAGCAGGTACGCGACCGTGCCAACTGCCACGATACCGGTGTTTCCCGTGAGGATATCATCCAGGAGCGTCACAAGGAGTTCGTGGGCGAAGGCAAGCGTTACTGGGATCTGGTCCGCAGCGGCCTGGCTTCCTCCGTGCTGAAGGCGGCCAACCACGAGTACCGCCAGATCGACTGGACCGAAAACAAGAAGTACTGGCCCATCCCGCAGGGTGAGATTGACAAGGATCCCGCCCTTACGCAGAACAACTATTAATACCAGGCAATCATGAAAACAATCTGGCAATATATCGCCATTGCGGCGCTGGCTGTTTCTGCTGCCGCTTGTACTCCTGAGTACCCCGA
>JAIKYL010000001.1 GCA_024683255.1 Bacteroidales bacterium
GAAGCCGATACACCCGGCCGTGGCGGCATACAGCTTGGCATAGTGGAACCAGCCTTGCATGTATACATGCGTCTGGTTCTCCAGTGCCCACTGGGAACCGTTACGTACGCCCAGCCAGATGGCCAGGAAGTAGACGGTGAGCGCTACCGGAACTACCAGGAAGGTAATGATGCCGCCCAGTTTGGTACGGCGTGCAAACTCATTGAGAAGGATGAGGCCCAGCAGGACCACAATCATCATTCCCCATTGAGAGAGGGCATTAGCCCCATAAACTTGGAAAAACATGGTTTAGTGTTATTTAGTGGATAATTTGGGCTCTTTCACATAGGCGTAGATGGCCCATACCAGCGTGATGATGATGCTCATGGGCAGGCCCACGGTGAGCATTTCCCGGAGCATCACCGCTCCGCCGCCCGTCTCTCCCAGGGCGGTAAAGAACGGAAACTTCCAGGTGAGTTCTCCGTTAATGACATGGTCTACGATGAGCATCACGGTGCCACCCCAGAGCATGAGCTCCAGGGATGCAAGGTTACGGCCGATGAAACCGTCCTTTTTGCCCCACTTGCGAAGAGCGCTGGTGGCAATAGCCTGAACCAGGGGTACAACAAAACAAGCCATAATTATACTTCTATTTCTTTGATTTCCACTTCATTCCCTTTTAGCAGATACGTATTTTCGCTCTTGCACCTGGGGCAGGTCCTGCCGTACTGGACGGTGGGGTATTCCGCTCCGCAGTCCTCGCAATAGCTAACCGCCGGAAGGATGTTGCACTTGAGTTCACAGCCTTTGAGCAGCTCCTCCTTGTCGGCGGCCCACCTCCAGCAGTCCGTGAGGTACTCCGGCACCACGGTGGACACCTCTCCGATATTCATCACCACGGCATTGACATGCTCCACACCATGCTCCTGGGCCGCTTCCTTAACGTCCCGGATGATATAGAACACTATCCCTAATTCGTGCATAATGTTTGAGATGCCTAGTTCGTGCAAGTTGTTTGAGATGCCCGGTCGGGGCCGGGCATGACGTGGCGGTCATTCATGACGTAGCTGTCATTCCCGACCTGATTGGGAATCTTATTTCTTCTTAAATAATATTTTACCTGTACGTTTTACCATATAAGGCAGGATGCCGGAGAATTTGTCTTCCGAGGTGCGCATCACGGAAGCCTCCGGGTGCACCCGGTGCAGGTGGATGGCGTCGAAGCCGCACTTGGTGGTGCAGATGCCGCAGCCTATGCAGCGGTTTTCGTCCACTACGGACGCGCCGCAGCTTAGGCAGCGGGCTGTTTCCTTCTTCACCTGTTCCTCCGTTAGCGTGCCGTGGTACTCCTCAAAGGCGTTTTTCACCGGAACCACGCCCGGGTCCTGACGGGAACCGTTGTCGTACTGTTCCACCAGGATATCCTCCTTGTTCAGCTCTATGAAGTCCCTCCTGTTGCGGCCGATGGTCATGTGGCCGTGCTGCACGTAGCGGTGCAGGCTTTCGGCCGCCTCCTTGCCGGCTGCTATGGCGTCAATGGCGAACTTGGGGCCGGTGAACACGTCGCCGCCCACGAAGATGTCCGGCTCCGCCGTCTGGTAGGTGAGCTTATCGGCAATGGGATACACCCCGCGGAAGAATTCCACCTTGGTGTCCTTGAAGAGGTCTTTGAGCAGAACCGTCTGACCGATGGCGAAGATGACCATATCGGCATCCAGGGTGATGAGCTGGCTCTCGTCGTACTCCGGCGCAAACTTGTGATCCGCGTTGAAGACAGAGGTGCACTTCTTGAAGACAATGCCCTTAACCTTCTTGTCTCCAAGCACTTCCTTGGGACCCCAGCCGGGGTTCAGGACCACGCCGTCCTCCCGGGCTTCCGTGCGCTCCTCCAGGGAGGCGGGCATGATGTCCTCCGTTTCCAGGGACAGCATGGTCACCTCCGAGGCGCCGCTCCGCTTGGCTACGCGCGCGGCGTCAATGGCCACGTTGCCGCCGCCAACCACAACCACCTTGCCCTTCACCTTCACCTTGCCGCAGTTGGCCTGGTGCAGGAAATCTATGGCCGTGGTGGTGCCTTCCAGCGTTTCTCCCGGGACACCCGGCAGACGTCCGCCCTGACAGCCGATGGCCACATAGAAGCCCTTGTAGCCCATCTCGCGAAGGGCTGCGATGGTAACGTCCTTTCCCACTTCCACGCCGGTGCGGATCTCTACGCCGATCTCCTTCATGATGTCAATCTCGGCCTTGATCACGTCCTTGTCCAGCTTATAGGAAGGGATGCCGTAGCGGAGCATGCCGCCCGGTTCCGGGTTGCGTTCGAAGACAGTGGGCTTGTAGCCCATGGTGGCTAAATAGTATGCGCAGGAAAGGCCGGCAGGACCGCCGCCGATGATGGCAATCTTCTCCTCCCAGCGATCCTGGACGTTGGAGCAGATGTTCACCTCCGGCACAAAGCGGGTTTCCGCGTGGAGGTCCTTTTCGGCAATGAATTTCTTTACGGCGTCAATGGCAACGGCTCGGTCTATGGTGCCGCGGGTGCAGGCATCCTCGCAGCGGCGGTTGCAGATGCGGCCGCACACGGCGGGGAAGGGGTTCTCCCGCTTGATTAGCTCCAGCGCTTCCGTGTACTTGCCCTCTGCCGCCTTCTTCAGATAGCCCTGGACGGCGATGTGGGCCGGGCAGGCGGTCTTGCAGGGGGAGGTACCGGTGGGGTAACAGTTGATGCGGTTGCGGTCCCGGTAATCCTCGTTCCACTTGTGCTTGCCCCACTTGGCGGCATCCGGCAGTTCCTGTTTGGGATATTCCTGCGGGCCGTGTTTGGTGCAGAGTTTCTGGCCAAGTTTCACGGCGCCGGCGGGGCAGTATTCCACGCAGCGGCCGCAGGCCACGCAGTTCTTCGGGTCCACTTCGGCCACATAGGCGCTGCGGCTCATGTTGGGCGTATTGAACAGCTGGCTGGTGCGCAGGGCGTTGCAAATCTTGACATTGCAGTTGCAGATGGCGAAGATCTTGCCCTCGCCGTCAATGTTGGTCACCTGGTGCACAAAGCCATGGTCTTCGGCCTTGCGGAGGATGGCAATGGCTTCCTCGTAGGTGATGTCGTGGCCACGGCCGGTTTCCCGCAGGTAGTCGGCCATATCTCCCACGCCGATGCACCAGTCCCGGTAGTCGTCGGCGCAGCCTTCGTCCAGTTTCTTGCGGCCGTAGCGGCAGGAGCAGATGCCCACGCCGATGTGGCCTTCGTATTTCTTGAGCCAATAGCTTATGTGCTCGATATCAATGGACTGGTTCTCCATGGAGATGGCTTTCTCCACGGGAATAACATGCATGCCGATACCGCTGCCGCCCATGGGCACCATG
>JAIKYL010000038.1 GCA_024683255.1 Bacteroidales bacterium
CGCCTATGTCCGCAAGTACTTCCTTGACAAGGCAAATATCCAGCTCCCCGAGGCATTCCTCAAGCGCTGGCTCATCTCCGTCAACGAGGGCAAGTTCACCGCCGAGCAGGTAGAAAAGGAATTCCCCGGCTTCCTGGAAGACTTCAAGTGGCAGATGGTCCGCGGATACATCATGAAGAAGTTCGACCTCAAGGTGAGCCGTGAAGACATCCTGAATGCAGCACGCAGCTTTGTCACTTACCAGTACGCGATGTACGGCATGGCCGGAATGCCCCAGAATCTTATCGATTCCGCAGCAGAGAACATGCTTCAGGACAAGAATCAGTACAACCGTCTGGAAGAGCAGTGCGAGGACAACGCCGCAATTGCACGCGTCCGCGAGGAAGTCACTCTCCAGAACAAAAAGATTTCTCTTGACAAATTCCGTGAACTCAAATAAGGATGAAAGAATTTGATAAGTTTGCAGTGAAGGGAAGGGGCATCAGTTCGATGACCCTTTCTCGTTATTCGTCCATTTATGACGGATATATCAACCCCACCATCACTGAGGAGCGCAAGCTCAACGTGGCCCAGATGGACGTTTTCTCCCGTCTCATGATGGACCGTATCATCTTCCTGGGTGTTCCCATCGACGATGACGTGGCCAATATCATCCAGGCCCAGCTCCTTTTCCTTGCCGCCCAGGATCCCGGTGCCGATATCACCATGTACCTGAACACCCCCGGCGGCCAGGTTACATCCGGACTCGCAATCTACGACACCATGCAGCTTGTCCAGCCCGATGTTGCCACTGTGTGCACCGGCATGGCCGCCAGCATGGGAGCAGTGCTCCTTTGCGCAGGCGAAAAAGGTAAGCGTTCCGCCCTTCCTCACTCCAGGGTCCTTATCCATCAGCCTCTTGGCGGTGCCCAGGGCCAGGCGACGGAAATCCTCATCGCCGCCAAGGAGATTGAGAAAACCCGTACGGAACTGTTCAATATCATCTCCCAGCACACTGGCAAGCCGTATAAGAAGGTGGCCGAAGACGGGGAGCGTGACTATTGGATGACGGCCGAAGAGGCCAAGGCCTACGGCATGGTGGACGAAATCCTCCGCAAGAGAGAAAAATAATGTCCAAGAAACCTACATCGCATAACCACTGCATCCTGTGCGGCCGTACGGATACGGAAGTGCCGTTCCTGCTCCAGGGCATGGACGGTTACATCTGCAGCGACTGCGCCCGGCTGGCCGCCCAGTATGTGGACGAGATTGAGCACAAGGGCGGTAAATCGGCCCAGGCGGCTCCTGCCATGGGCAAGGCGCCCAAGCCGCAGGAAATCAAGGATTACCTGGACCAGTACGTGATTGGTCAGGATCGGGCCAAGAAGGTGCTGGCAGTGGCGGTGTATAACCACTACAAGCGTATCAACCACAACCTGGTGGAGAAGCCGGACGACGGGGTGGAGCTGGAAAAGAGCAACATCCTGCTGGTGGGACCCACCGGTACGGGCAAAACGCTATTGGCCCGCACCATTGCCAAGATGCTGGACGTGCCGTTCACCATTGTGGACGCCACGGTGCTCACGGAGGCGGGTTATGTGGGAGAAGACGTGGAGAGTATCCTCACCAGGCTGCTCCAGGAGGCCGATTTTGACCAGGCCAAGGCAGAACGGGGGATAGTGTTCATAGATGAGATTGACAAGATTGCCCGGAAGAGTGACAATCCGTCCATTACCCGCGATGTATCCGGTGAAGGCGTTCAGCAGGCCATGCTCAAACTCCTGGAAGGCGCCATCGTGAACGTGCCGCCCAAGGGAGGCCGCAAGCATCCGGAGCAGGAGTTCATCCACGTGAACACGCAGAACATCCTGTTCATCTGCGGCGGTGCCTTCGAGGGCATCGAGCGGCACATCGCCCAACGCAAGAACACGCGCATAATCGGCTTTGGGGCAGAGAAGAAGCAGCGCATAGATCCGGACAACCTGCTGGAATATGTAGACGCCATGGACCTTCGTTCCTATGGCCTTATTCCGGAAATTGTGGGCCGATTACCGGTCATCACCTATCTGGACCAGTTGGACCGGGAGTCCCTCCGCCGCATCCTGGTGGAACCCAAAAACGCCATTGTACGCCAGTACCAGAAGCTTTTCGAGATGGACGGCATGAAGCTGGAGATAGCTCCGGAAGTGCTGGACCTCATTGTGGATACTTCCATCCAGAACAAACTGGGCGCCCGCGGCCTTCGCTCCATCTGCGAGCGCGTAATGGCCGATGCCATGTTCGACGCCCCTTCCACCAAAAAGAAAACCTTCAAACTCACCCTGGACTACGCCAAGTCCAAATTGGAGAAATAGCGCGTTTAAACACTTTTTTGTTAATTATGGGAGAGGTGGGTGTTCCAAGTGCCAGACCTCTCCCATAAATTATGCCCTAGAGTGTGTTGAACGGGGGTTTATGTGGGAGAGATCCCCACATCAGAAATACCACCTCTCCCAAAAAGCAGGAATTGTAGTGCTGTCAGGGGCAGTGCTCACGCTCCGTGAGGATTTCCGGACGGGCGCTT
>JAIKYL010000081.1 GCA_024683255.1 Bacteroidales bacterium
GGCTTGCGGGTGCCGTCCGGCAGCACCAGTTCGGCCTTGGAGAACATCACATGGCCGATATGTCGGCCGTCCTCCTCCATCACGAAGTCCAGCTCCGGGATGAAGTCCGGACTCTTCCGGAACCGGTTCAATACATAATGCTCCGTGCATCCAGGGCGATAGACGTTCCAAAATGCCTCGCGCGTAAGGTTTTCCACCTCGCGCCAGTCTTGGGGCCTTTCTAATCTGATATTCATTATCTACATTCTGTTTTTACTGTCCGATCCGGCACCGGTACCGCGGTATTTGCTCTGTGCCGTATTGAAACTGTAGCGAAGGGAGATCTTTATTTTCTGCGTGTCCATCAAGTTGGTCTGGCTGATGGTATGGCTGCCGAAGTCGGAGTCCACGTTCAAGTGGGCCGTACCCAAGAGGTCTTCCCCTTCCAGACGAAGCACCAGGGAGCTGTCCTCCAGAAGCTTCTTCTGTACGGCAGCGGTGACGTTGGCATAGGTGTTCCTGATCCGCAGGTTCCCCGAATATCCGGGGGACTGGACAAGCCCTCCCAGCTCGAACTGCCATCCACCCTTTATCGTCAAGGTGTTCAGCAGTTGGGCGAAGTACATAGGCTTGCCGTTGAATGTCGTCACACGGATGCCGGAAACCTCGCGCGGGTCCGCTACGTTGATGGTAAGCCACTGCGGCTGGAGGCCGATGGTGTAATTCATCGTCCATGGACCCACAGTAGGTGTCAAGTTCACAAAGGCCGACATCTGTCGGAATGGCGTCTCGATGTTGCGGGGCCTCACCAGCACCACTCCTTCGTCCCCATATGGAGATGACCAGGTCATGATGGCATCGTCCGTGCGGGTGTAATTGACCATGAAAGTCACCCATTTCCAGACGGTCGTAAGGCTCAGATTGTGGGACAGTTCTGGCTGCAGGCCTGCGTTGCCGCTCTGCCAGATGTAGCGGCTGTTATAGCGAATGGCACCGGAAAGGTTGGCGTAATTGGGCCTCCGGGTCTTGGCGCTGTAATTGAGCATTATCTGGACAGGATTCTGAGACTGAGCGCAGATGACACCTGCGTAGGACACGTTGGGAAACCAGTTGCCATAGTCGCGCGACAGGTCGTTTGCAGGCGTCACGGCATCCTCGTAGGCGTAATGTACCCACTCGTAACGCGCTCCTGCACTGAATTGTCCTACCTTCGGCAAGTAGCAAGCGTAAGAGGCGAATCCAGCGATATTGTCCTCTCGCACAGTGGCCTTCGAGGCCGGGATATCGATCCCGTCCACCGAATAATTGTCGCTCCGGCGGGAGAAGGTTTCCTCCGTTCCGGCCTGCAGCTGGCCCTTCCAAACAGGGTAAGACAGCACCGCCTTGGCGGCATACAAGCGTCCGGCATTTGTACTGCCGCTATGGATGGCGGCATCGTGCGTCATGTCGCTCGTCTCCATCGATACCGACTTGGAACTGTCATCCGTTCCATAATAGTCCAGATTGATGTCTATGCCCAGTTTTTCTGCGACAAGACCGTTGTAATAAAGGTTAGCGCCCAGGTTGTACGGTATCCTCTCCCCCATCGTGTCGTCCGAAACCGTGGTGAGGCGGTCCACCGGCGCGCCGTTCTCGAATACATTGTCGTTCACCACCGTATGCACATTGTAGGTGAGGTGACGTCCCCACTCCATCTTGCCGCCCAGGAAGTGATTGTCGGCCATCTGCCAGTTTACGCCGGCATTGCCATAGATGGAACTGCCAGAGTATTCGTTCAAGAGCGTACCCTTGTTCTCGAAGAGCCAGTCATCACCGCCAGAGGTCCTGCCGAAGGTCTGCTTCTCCAGGTCACTCTCCTGCCGGGAAGTGTTGCGGGCATAGTTGACCCCTCCAAAGATATCCACGCCGCCCGTGCGGTAGTTTACATTAATGGCACCGAAGGGATCGTTGCCTTTAGCCCAGCGCAGAGATTGTGCGTCCGAAGCATCCAGGTTGAAGCCGAAGCCGTCGCCCTGGCGCCGGATGGTCCTGATGCGTACAACCGCCCGCACCGTGGCATCGTACTGGGCCCCGGGATTGGTGATAACCTCGACACTCTGAATCTCGTTGCTTTGCAGGCGGTCCAGTTCGGAAGCGTCACTGACGCGTCGCCCGTTGATATACACAAGGGGCGAACCCTTCCCGATCACCTCCAGTCCGTTCTGGCCTTTGATAAGACCCGGCGTCTTGGAGAGTACATCATTGGCGCTGCCCACATTCTCTAGCACAGATCCACGGACGCCGGTCTGCAGGCCCTCGCCCGTGATTTTGGTCTTGGGCATGACGGCGCTCGCCACGGCCCCTTCCAGCATCTGCCTATCATCGGTCAGGGTAATCACGGCGCTGTCAACGGGCGCGAGATACACTGTCTTGTAGCCCAGCATGGCCACCATCATGATACCGTCCGTTGCGCTAGTTACTATATTGAAGGTGCCGTCTTCCTGCGTAACCACGCCGCACACGACGGTGGAATCGGCCTTGGAAAGGACAGCTACATTGGCATAAGCCACCGGTTCTCCTTTTTCATCAACCACCGTTCCTCTCCAGTCTTCTTTGGCTAAGACAGGAAGTGCCAGGGCAGTAAAAACAAATAAAACAATCAGTCTTTTCATCGTTTGTCCATATTAAATCTGCTGCAAAATTAGTGTATCTCCCGTTCCGAAATAAAAAACGATGTGGACAATTACGTGGACAAATCCATCCATTACCTCTTAAACCCCTTGGACACAACGGCCACTTTTTCTATTTTTGCAATCAACTGTTTCGGAACATCGATTATGGCAAGACCCATTACTGTTACAAAGGAAAGAATCCTTTCCGCATCTCTTAACTTGGTACGCTCCGGAGGCCTTCCGGCAATTACCGCCCGCAATCTTTGCTCGGCTCTCGGCTGCGGTGCGAGCGCCATCTTTTCCTCTTTCGGCTCCATCCAAGGAGTTCGGGACGCCGTCCGGGAGGAAGCCCGAAAACGCTACCGGAAACGGGTAGGTGACGGTTTTCTGCTCAATCCTCCCTTCAAGGGCTTCGGAATCGCCCTAATTTGGTTCGCGATGGACGAGCCCCAGCTTTACTCGCTTGTCATGGACGCGGATACACCGGCTGAATCATTTGAAAATTATGCCGATACGTACGTCGGCTTCAAGCAGGAGAGCCTTGTTGCCATCACAGGTTCTTTAGGTCTCCAGGGGCATGAAGCGGAAATGTTGTACTATCAGATGGTCCTGGTCGCACTTGGACTGGCGCAGGTCTGTACACGGGGCGGATGCCCACTCAGTATCCCGCAAGTCTCTGAGATCCTCGGGAAAAATGTCCGGGCCTTCCTGATGGTCATCCATGCTGGAGACGATGATCGGGAAAAATTCGTTCCCAGTGCGGGCGCGGGCCCGGGCGGTGACGTGGACTCCTATGCCATGATGCAATCGCTGGCGGGACAGAACCACCTGCTGGAACAACTTCACGCCATGCCCCGGTACATCCAGGACGGAGAATGGGCGGAACTGGAACGCGTGCTCCGTAACTCCTTCAACCTTACCCCGGATTCACTCCGGGAAGCACATCCGGACCTGACAAAGGGCGATATCCGCGCCTATATCCTCTCACACCTGCAATTCTCCGTATCCGAGCAGGCTATCCTGCTGGGAATCTCCCCCGCCTCCGTCACCAAGGCCCGCCAGCGGCTCAAAACAAAAATGCAAGCGATTATAGAAA
>JAIKYL010000102.1 GCA_024683255.1 Bacteroidales bacterium
GTGCTCAAGTACGATGGCCTGGCCGCAGGAAAGGGCGTGGTGATTGCCCAGGACTTGGACGAAGCGCGCCGTGCGCTGGCCGATATGCTCCTGGACCATTCCTTCGGCGAGGGCAGGGTAGTGGTGGAAGATTTCCTCACGGGTCCCGAATTCTCCTTCCTCTGCTTCGTGGACGGAGAACGGGTGTATCCCATGCCGCTTTCTCAGGACCATAAACGGGCTTTCGACGGGGACAAGGGCCCCAATACCGGCGGTATGGGCGCCTATACGGGCCTCCCGTTCATCACTCCGGAGGATCGGGAATATGCCTACAAGGAGATTCTGTGCAAGGCGGCATCGGCCATGGTGGCCGAAGGCCTGCCGCTTTCCGGCGTCCTCTATGGCGGACTCATGAAGACTCCGCAGGGCATCAAGGTCATTGAGTTCAACGCCCGTTTCGGAGACCCGGAGACGGAGGTGGTGCTGCCGCTGTTAAGGAGCGACATCTACACCATTTTCGAGGGCGTGGCAACGGGCCGACCGGTGGAGGAACCGGTATGGGACAACGGCGTTACGCTGGGCGTTGTACTGGCATCCAAGGGCTATCCGGGGCACTATGAGAAAGGCTTTGACATCCATGGCCTGGATACCGTTGAGGCCCAGGTCTACCACATGGGAACCGCCGTCCGGGACGGCCGCGTATTCACCAACGGCGGCCGCGTGCTCATGGTGGTTTCCGGCGGAAAGGACCTTGCCGATGCCCGCGCCCGGGTTTATGCCGAAGTGGCCAAGATAGAATGTGAGAACCTCTTTTACAGAAACGACATAGCACACATTGCATTTGAATAATGGGACAGATTATTGACGGAAAGGCGCTGAGCGCCGCAGTTAAGGACGAAGTAAAGGCGCAGGTGCCTGAGCTGGAGGCCAAGTATGGCCGCAAGCCCTGCCTGGTGGTGATCATAGTGGGGGAGAACCCTGCCAGCCAGGTATATGTACGCAATAAGGTGAAGGCTGCCGCCTATACGGGCATGGAATCCCGGCTCATAGAGCTCCAGGCCGATATTGCCGAGGAGGCCCTCCTGAAGCAGATTGCGGATTTAAACAACGACCCGCTGGTGGACGGCATCCTGGTGCAGCTGCCCCTCCCCAAACACATTGATGAGGAGAAGGTTATCGATACCATCGCCCGCGAGAAAGACGTGGACGGTTTCCACCCCGGCAACGTGGCCGGACTGTGGCTGGGCAAGGACTGCATCGTGCCCTGCACGCCTGCGGGCATCATGCGGATGATAGACAGCATCGGCTTTGAGCTCAAGGGCAAGAACGCCGTTGTGGTGGGCCGCAGCAACATTGTGGGAAAACCCGTTGCTAAGCTCCTCCTGGACCGTCACGCCACGGTGACTATCGCCCATTCCCGCACGGCCGACCTGGGCGCAGTATGCCGCACGGCCGATGTTTTGGTGGTGGCAGTAGGTAAGGCCGGCCTGGTCACTGGCGACATGGTAAAGCCCGGTGCTGTGGTCATCGACGTGGGAATGAACCGCAATGCCGAAGGAAAACTTTGCGGCGACGTGGATTTCCCTTCGGCCGAAAAGGTGGCTTCCTGGATTACCCCCGTTCCCGGTGGAGTGGGCCCCATGACCATCGCCATGCTCATGCAGAACACCATCCACTGCTTCCTTTCCCGGATGCAGGGCTAGTTATTTCTTTAGGGAAAAGGTGTGCGTAACGTCGTAGTCGTTCCAGTTGCGGAGCGACAGGACGATGTTATGCTGATCGTATACATTGCTGTACTGTGTATCTTCGTACAGACTGTCATGGACGGTCTCAAGGACAGGGAGAAGGTGCTTGAAGGACAGTTGATACTGTGTGCCCATGGCAATCCCGTCTGTATTGGGCAGGTCTGTTATCCGCACCAGGCTAAGGCATTCCTGCGCCTGGGGGAGGGTTATTCTCCCGTTTCTTTCCGTCATGTAGGAGTCCGCGGTGTTGTAGCGCTGCCAGCTTAGGCTTTCGGTATTACCAACCGAAGGGTTCGGCGTGGCGGAATAGTATTTGGGGTCCAGGATATGGTTGGTTACCTGCATGTGGTCACTTCCCTTCGCTTTGCGGGTAACCATGGTCTCCCAATTGTTATCCGGGTCAAACGCCAGGACGGCACAGTTCCCCTCAGCATCCGCTAAAATGTATTGAAAGCCCACATTTACCTGCGGGTCGTGCCGAACGTCCACTGTCCGGACCAGGGCGATGGCTTCTTCCACCGTGGCGCAGCGGTCCAGCATGAGCCGGAGCAGGGTGGATGTGCCTACGGCGTGACGGGAAGTCTGCTGCTGGGAGGCAAAGCGCTGCGGCAGGGCATGGATGGATGCGCAGAAGCCCTTTTCGTTGATTCCGTCCAGGGGTTCATAGATGGAAATAAGGCTGTTGACACGCTGGATAAACGGAATGGGCAGATGCCGGGTATTGTAGCCCATGAAGCTCATGTCGCATACGGCAATGGAGGCATATCCCTTTTTGGGACGGGAAATGGTGACAAGCGTAGGGTTCTTGTAGTAGTCGTAGTTACGGCCGAACAGGAAACCGGTTCCGTCTGCCCGGGCAGCCTGGAAACTGGTGCAGTTCACCCTCTGGGGGGTACGGGCTTCGCCCAGTCCGGACAGGAAGAAGCGGAATTTGAAGAATTTCAAAAACCGCATGACACTGTAGTTGAGCAGATCCATATAACCGCTTGCATCCTGTTCCACAAGATGATCCAGATCATAGTGCGTTTTGTACTCCATGACATATAGGAACGGGTTCCCGTCTACCTGATGGAGGGACGCCATGGTACGGAGTTCATTGCGCCAGATAAGGACGACAAGCAGCATCAGGACGGCAAACGTACACAGAAGGACAAGGAGGATGATCCAAAACAAATGCATGCGGGCTTTTTTTCTCGTCCAAAGATAATGGTTTTCAGTTCGGTCCACAAGTTTTTTTGTATTTTTGCATCGTATGTGTACTAAAGGTTCTTCCGGAAAGGATACCTTCGCTTCGCTGCTGATCCGGTGGCGGGGCTGGTTAACGGGGCTGGTCGCCGTCCTGGCGGTGATTTCGGCGCTGTTGTTACCGTATGTGCGCATCAATGCCGATGTAACCCGCTATTTACCAGACGATTCTCCCATGCGGAAGGGCTTGTCCATCCTGGAGCGGGATTTTCCCGGAATGGATATCCGGATGCAGATTCTACGCGTCCTGTTTCTGGATGAGGCGCCATCCGATACCTTGCAACTGGCTCTGACGGAGCTTCTCTCCGATTCCCGGCAGATTGAGGTCCGGGAGAACGGAAACCATACCCTTTATCAGTACTATCTTCCCAAAGATGCAGACGGTGAGTCTGTAAAGCAGACGGTTGTCAATCGTTTTGGCGATAGGGTGAAGGTGGAGATAGAAGACAATTCGGGTATGCCAGAAGGCGTACCGCTTATGATAGGGGCCGGTTTTTTCCTCATTATCCTGGTTCTGGTCCTCATGTCTCCTTCGTATGTGGGGGTCTTGCTATATATCATCACATTCGGCCTGGCCATCCTCATCAACCTGGGAACCAATGCCCTGTTGCCCAGCGTATCGGTGATTACCAATGCTTTATCGGCCGTAATGCAGACGGCGCTTTCCATTGACTATGCGGTTATCCTGATGAACCGCTACCGGCAGGAGCGTTGCCGGGATGTGCCGACGGACCGGGCCATGGTTTCCGCCCTTTCGCAAGCGATGCCGTCCATCCTGTGCAGCGCCTTTACAACCATCGTCAGCCTCATGATGTTGTGCTTCATGCGGCTCAAGATTGGGGCCGATCTGGGCATTGTGCTTTCAAAGGGCGTACTCTGCAGCCTTCTGGTTTCCATCTTAGCCCTTCCTGCCCTTATCCTGGCTTTTGACAAAGCCATCATCGCTACGCAGAAACGGGTCCCGGAGATTCGCGTGGGAGGACTGGCCCGTTTCGAGTGGCGTCACCGGGTCCCGCTTGCCTGTGTATTCGTAGCTTTGCTTGTGGGGGCGTGGTTCCTGCATCGGTATACCGGCATGTATTACTCCCTCACCCGGCTTTCTCCCATTACCCGGGAATTCCCGGACCGGAACCGGATGCTGGTCCTATACCCTACGGCAGAGGAAGAGGCACTCATTCCGCTGGTTGACGAAGTGGTCCTGTCTCCGGGCATCTCCTGCATCAGCTATCCGTCCATTGCCATGAAACCCCGTACGGCGGCCGATCTTGTAGCATTGGCGCCCGACCTCACTGAGCACATTCCTCCCCAGCTGGTAGATTTGATCTATTATGCGGCCACTCATCCCGAAAGGACGGAACGGATGCGACTGGAGGACCTGGAACCCACGGCCCGCAGCCTGATGGGACTTGCCGGCAGTGTCCTGCCCAATGCATCACTGGGGGATCTTTCTTCCCGTTTCAACCTGGATTTGCTGTTCCCGGAACCGGCTGCTCCAGGGATACCTGCCGATACGCTTCCGTCTTCTTCCGTGGATACGGTGCGTATGGTTCCCGTCCCTGCGGTCCACCCGGCCGGGCATACCGACAGCCTTTCTTTGGATCCGGAACCCGATACCGTCCTCACGGAGACGGCCGTCATTCCTCCTGCAAACATATTGGACAGGATGGGTGTAGATTATTCCTATGAGCAGCTCACCCTGCCCCGGACGGAGAAGGAAATGGAGGCCTATCTTCCCATTGACGGACAGTACGTCCGGATTGTTTACCGGCTTGCCGGAATAGGACGGAGAGGGCATCCGGACAAGATGAATGCCCTGGAGTTCATGGAGGTGGTCCAGGAAAAGATCCTGAATAACAAGCGTTATGCTAGCAGGATTCCCCCATCTTCGGCGCAAATGCTGCAGGAGGTTCAACAGCTTGTCGGCCAGGTTGTGGAAGCGGGCCCTGTCCGTGATACCATTCCTGTCCGTGATACGGTCATGTTGGCCGAAATACCACCTGTTGAGGACACGCTCCTTGTCGCAGCTGCTCTCCCGGAAGTCCCGGATGAACCGGCAGTGCCGATGGACACCCTCAAGGAAGTTTCGCCGGTGGAACAATTGATAGATTTGGCTTTATCGGGCAGGAAATGCTCTGCCTCCCAGTGCTACAGGACGCTCCGCAGGGCCGGCGTTTCCGTAAGGCGGGAAGAAATTGACCTGCTGTATCTCTATTACGGCTTCCAGACGGCCCGGGATACGGTTCCCAGCCTGTCTCTTCTGGAATTGGAGGGGTTCCTGGAGCGCTTGAAGGAAAACCCGCTTGTGCGGCAGTATCTGGATTCGGCACGGGTGGCCCAGCTCAATGGCCTCCGGCAAACCGTCTCTGAGGACCTGGGACAATTGCGGGGGGATAAGTGGTCTCTTGCCGTTATTACAAGCGACCTTCCGGAAGAAGGCGAGGCCACGTTCTCTTTCATTGAAAAGCTTCGCCGCCTTTGCGGGGAATCGTTCAGCGGAGAGAGCATCCTGGTGGGGTATTCAGTGATGTATCATGAGATGAAGGAGGGTTTTTCCCGTGAGCTTCTGATACTTACGCTCCTTACGGTATTGGCCATTTTCCTCATTGTCGCCATCACCTTCCGCTCGGCGGTAATACCCTTCATCCTGGTTTCCACGGTAATGACCGCAGTATGGATGGATGTCGCAGCCAGTGGAGTAAACGGCCCCATGCTCTATATTTCCTACCTTATGCTGCAGAGCATCCTCATGGGCTCCACCATAGACTATTCCATCCTGTTTACACACTATTACCGTGAGGGACGCAGGAGCTCGGATATTCCCGCCTCCCTTCTGTCGGCATATCGTGGCGCCATCCACACCATCCTTACATCGGGAACCATCCTTGTGCTGGGAACGTTTGTCATGAGCCTGATGATCAAAGACCCCATTATCGTACCGGTCATCCGCTGTGTCTCCCTGGGCGCCCTCATCGCAATCATTCTCATTCTGTTCTTCCTGCCGGCCGTCATCGGCCTGCTGGACCGCTGGGTGAAGAAATAGGGAATTGTTTAGCATAAGCGACAAAAAGTGGATAGACTGTCCAAGGCCTATTCCGTTTATCTTGCTTTTTCAGTATTTTTGAAGGGAATCATCCTGTGCTACACAATTTAACACATACACTCTTATGAACACTATCAAACCCATTCTCGCTGTCCTGGCTATGAGCGTAGCAGTGGCAGCCGGCGCCCAGACCCTTAAGATGGAGCCCCAGGTTGCAGGTGTAACCACTTACGAGGCTTCAACCGCAGTCAACCTTGTGGTCGTCAAACCGGAGATTAAGCTGGAAAACCTTGATCCTTCGGTATTTACCGTCAACACAAACGGCACGGAACGTAACGTCATCTCCGTCTATCCTTCAGACTCCAGAGGCGCTTTCAATCCGGAAGGCGAGTATATTGCCCTGGGACTTGAAAAGGCTGTCGGCCGCGGCTTGGGCCTTTCCATTAATCAAGGCGTCTGGAGGGAGGAATACAGCATCAAGGTGGGCTTGAAGAAGGGGAAAGTCCTTAAGGTGGGAAAGCAGAAGTTCACCGCCATTGACTGCGAGACGGACAAAGCCCTCAGGGACTTTGTCTCCGAGGCCGATTACTTCAACAAGGGAACCTTCACCGGCCGGAACACCGGCAAGTCCGGTGACGTAACGCTTACTTATGCCGCCTATGAGCCCTGGTCGCTTAAAGGTGACGGAAAGGCCAACCCGCTGATTATCTGGCTGCATGGCGGCGGCGAAGGCGGTCTGGACGTGTCCATCACCCTGCTGGGCAATGAGGTGGTTTCCCTCATCCGCCCGCAGATCCAGTCCCATTTCACCACTGAAGGTGGCGCCGGCGGCGCTTATGTCCTCTCCGTCCAGTGCCCCACCATGTGGATGGGCACCTCCAAGGGCTTCGGGCACGGGGATTATCCTTCCCTCTATGCCAACGTGCTCAAGGACTGCATCGACAATTATGTGAACGAGCATCCGGATGTGGACCGTAATCGTATCTACCTGGGCGGTTGTTCCAACGGCGGATACATGACCATGCATATGCTCATCCGCAACCCCAAGTACTTTGCCGCAGCCTATCCCACCTGCGAGGCCTACATGGACCAGTACATCTCCGACAACGAGATCAAGGCCCTCTCCGAAGAGAACATCTGGATCGTCCAGTCCTATGACGACACCACCGTGGATCCAAAGACCCACTGCATCCCCACTTTCCAGCGTCTGGTGAAGGCCGGCGCCAAGAACGTGTGGATGTCCATGTTTGAGAATGTGCAGGGGATGGACAATCCCGGCCAGAGGCTCATGGGACACTTCTCCTGGTGCTATCTCTTCAACGATGCGGTAACCCATTCCCAGGAGCAGAGTGAAGGGGACGTGAAGCCCAGCAACAACGGCGGCGGTTCCGTCGCTCCCCAGGGCCACGCCAACATCTTCGAGTGGATGAACGCCCAGGTCCTCACAGACCCGGAAATCACCAATCCCAGGTGGTAGGAGAGCTATAATCTATCGGAATATCTGTTGAAGGAACTGGTAAAGGCTGCGGCGCCAGGTCTGCCATTCGTGGGCGGTGTCCGGGGACACGTAGGCCGCGGCGTTGAAACCCAGGTCCTTGAGTTCCGCCACGTTCTGCCGGATGCGGTCCGGGTATTCCTGCGAGCCGCAGGTCTCGAAGACCAGCTTTACGGTATCCTTGTTCAGCATGGCCGGTTCGGAGACCACGCCGCCGCTGAAGATACCCAGCCAGCCAAAAAGGTCACTGTGCCTCACCCCCACCGTGCCGGTGAGCATGCCGCCCAATGACAGGCCGGCCATGGCGCGGTGTGCGGCGTCCGGAATCACCCGGTAATGCTTTTCAATGTCCGGAAGGGACTCTGTGAGGAACATCTCCTCATAATTCTCGTTCCATTTGTCCGCCAGGGCCAGCCGGCCGCGGTTGTCTCCGGGCCGATAGACGAAGTCGTTGTTCATCACGATGATGAGCGGTTCAATCTTTCCTTCCGCTATGAGATTATCGGCAATGATGGCGGCAAAGCCGGTGTGCGTCCACTCCGTCTCATTCTCTCCGGCGCCGTGCTGGAGGTACAGGACCGGGTAGCGCCTGTCCGGCTGCGAATCATAGCCGGCGGGGGTGTAGACATAGGCCCGACGCCAGTTCCCTTCAATTTTGGAGTAGAACCAGTGCTCACGTACATCTCCGTGGGGAACGTCCCGCATCAGGTAATACCCGTCCTCCGGGGAGGGAATCTCGATGGTGCTCACCCAGCCATTGGAAAAGGTGAACTCCAGGCCGGGATCCGGCAGGCGGGCGCCGTCCACAATCCAGCGGACAATCTGGTAACCTACCTTCGGGGCCTTGGCAATCACATTCCATCGGCCATCGGCATCCTGCTGTGCAGGGAATTCCTGAAAGGCGAATTCCAGCTTGACGTCCTGGGCCGTGGCAGGGGCGCTGAAACGGAACCAATACTCGCCGTCCGCGTTCACTTTGGGGAATTCGGACTGGCGCTGCGTGCTGGAGGTGCGCTGCCAACCATCGGGGAAAGGAGGAACAAAAGTCCCCTGGGCGTGTGTGGAGCCGATGAGCAGGTATGCCGCGGCAATGGAAAGGAGAAAGTGCTTCATTGGAAATAGGTCGTTAGTGTTTCCCAAAGATAATGTTTTTTTCTTACAAAAAGTTTTCTAAATTTGCGTTAAATCACTAAATACTAAAACCATGAACATCATTCTCACTCTGCTCTTCGGTGCCATCGCAGGCTGGCTGGCCGGTTTCTTTGTGATCAAGGACAAGGGTGGCCTCATCTGGAACATCATCATCGGCCTTCTGGGCGGTGTGGTAGGCGGCTGGCTGCTGGGCCTCATCGGCGCAGACGGCTCCTTCTGGTCCCAGTGGTACGGCCAGATCGTGAGCGCCGTCATCGGTGCCGTGGTCCTTATCTGGGTCTGGAACATGATCAAGAAACTCTTCAAGAAGTAAGGCCTGGCCTTCGCAGAAAACTAAAAAAAGTCAGCATGATTGCTGACTTTTTTTTATGCATTTTTGGCTTTCCACCACCGGATCAGAAAACGGATTCCGGCCGATAACAGGCCGGGGCCCAGTCCCAGATAGAACCAGGCAAAGAAAGAGTCCGGAATGCCCGGAATATACTTGAGCGAAATACCCAGGGAAATCATGAAAGCAATGATGAGATACCCCTTCAGGCTGAAGGTCTTGTAGATGGGCTCCATCGGCCCGGGAAGAGCGTGAATCCTTTCAGAATACTTTCTCACAATTCCCGTAAACATCATATAGAACCCTGCAAATACCAGAACGGACAGCGGAATCATCCTCCACAGTTTTTCCGTCGGCGTAGTGAGATAATGGCCGATGCCAGTTATCGAAATCTTTGTTCCGATAGCCGTCCACATAAGGCCGTTGATGGCCAGCAGGTGTATCTTCCGGACCTTACACATCGGTTATACCAGTTGCCCGGGCAGGTGGAGTTTTTCTTTTGGCGGGAAGGTGGCTTCATAAGCCTCGAAGGCCTCCGGATTCTCATCGGCCACAAAATAACCTTTGGGCGGACAGTAAGTGGCTTCCGTAATGCCGTTTGCCGCCAGCCAGCCGGGGATGAGTTCCTGCGCCAGGAAGTACGGCACCACTGTGCCTGCGGGTTCAAAGTGGTAGTTGATGTTCAGTTTGCAGGCAAGATCGAATCCTGCGTGAGAGTAAAAGTCTATGTTACCTTCCATGCAGAGAAAGCCGATGCCCATTTCGCGGGCCTTCTGCAGCGCGTAGTTCAGCAGTTTGAGCCCGTATCCTTTGCGCTTATAATCCGGATGGATGCTGATGGGGCCGAAGGTCCAGGAAGGCTGGCGGGTGCCGTCCGGCAGCACCAATTCGGCCTTGGAGAACATCACGTGGCCGATAATCCGCCCATCCTCCTCCATTACGAAGTCCAGTTCCGGGATGAAGTCCGGGCTGTTCCGGTATTGGTTCAGTACAAAATGCTCCGTGCACCCTGGACGGTATACATTCCAGAATGATTCCCGCGTTAGCTCTTCAACAACGCGATAATCTTCAGGTTTTTCAAGTCTAATTATCATGGTGTTTAGTGCTATTTCTTCTTTGCCCAGGTGTTGGCAAGGACAACTGCTGCAACGGACAATACGGCGACGATTGAAAGGAAGAGGGTTGCTGCCAGGTCACTCTTCATCAGAAAGAGAAAGAGCAGGGCGGCAATGGCAAAATGGAAGCAGGCCACAATGAGCCGCAGCCGTTTGATATCGTACATCTTCTGCTTTTCGGGGGAAGAAGTATTGTATCCGGCAATGAATCCGTCACATTTGCCCCGGAGATAGGCTACTCCGAAGAGAACGGTAATAATGGCGACAATAATGATCCAAATCATCAAATTAAAATCTTAATCGAATATCTGCAGGAAAAGTAATTATCAGTCAATAATGAATTACGCGACACATTTATGGAAGGAGGTCAGACAGAATGGAGTCGAGGTCCGGCTGGGATTCGTGGACCAGGATCTCCCCGGTCTGGCAGTCGATCAGAAAGACCCTCGGGATAAACTCGATGCCATAATCCTTATAAACTTTGCTGCCGCTGCAGGCCAACACGTTGATCCAGTTCATCCCATTCTCCTCCACATAAGATTTCCACTCCTTGGCCTTGGAATCCTGGGATATGCTGTATATCTCCAGCCCCTTGTCATGATACTTGGCATAGACCTCCTTCAGCATGGGGATGGATTTCACGCAAGGAAGACACCAGGTGGCCCAAAAGTCCAGCACGACATACCGGTTTGCCGGCTTGTCCAAGACAGCCCCCAGGCGGACCGGGACGTCGTCCACATTCGGATACTCCATATCGATGTAACGCTGACCAACGAGATTGACCTCCTCTTCAAGGGCCTTATTCCTGCGTTCTGCCGCTTCTGCCCTGCGGATCAGGTTATTTTTCAAGGTCGAGATATACCGCTTATAGGTCTTGGCCAGGTCCGGGGACAAACGGTCAAGGGTTTCCGATGCCAGGGAGAGATCGTCCGGGAAATCGTCAGCATGTACCAAAGCCAGGAGATTCGTTCGTTCATCACTGATAGCCTCATCCCAAAGAGCCTCCTGGTCGTCAGGATCCGCCGCCAGAATCTTATGGTAAGCATCGTTCAGGGCCGTTCCTGTCGCGCCCGTGCCCATGTCAAGCTCATCTTCGGCATGGACATCGACGATGATGGTACCGGCCTCCAGGAAGAAATCTTTCAGCTGGCCCCCGTCATACAGATTGGCAAATACATCGTCGGGATTCTTGGCATACAGAAAGACGTGGGTCGGAGCCGCGATCCGGGGATGAAACTCGAAGGTCCCATTCTCGACCGTAGTAGTAGAAATGGTCTTCCATTTGTTCCACTCGTCCTGCAAAACGAGTTCAGCCCCGTCCTTGACACCTTGGACGGTGCCTTTGACGGTACAGGATTCCATGTGGGGCTGACAGGCGCTGAAGCCGGTCATCAACGATACGAAAAAGGTAAAAAGGGTCTTGCCGTTCATACTTACTAACGATTTATTGAATACAAAGATAAGCTTTTTTACAATCTTAGTTAAGAAAACGCCTCATAACGTGACTAAGATTGTCGTTACTGACGATCAAAGTCAAGAAATAGGGCCCAAACGCAACTAAGATTGCATAATCGGAACATCGGAGACTACGGTGAAAAAATATCGAACTTTCTGGAGGACTTGAAGAAGCTGGATGATCTTGCGCAATATATTGAAAATCAGAGGAATGAGAAAATAGTAGAAACAGAGGGTTCAGAGAAATAGGCTTCAAAACAGGAAGAAATCGCTATAAATGGGGATTGTCCCGATAATGGAAAGAGCGTACCTTTGCAGCGGAAAAAGGAACATTGTTCCCTATGCAGACGCTCAAGACAGACATACGTAAACGGATTCTCAATGTCTCGAAGAGGCTCTTCCTGAAGAAGGGTTTCCGGGAGACGACCACGCATCCCGAGATCAATACCGAAGTATCCGATTTCTTCATCCACCTAAACAACGTCTGGATGTTCATGCTGTTGGAAGAAATCCTAATGCACGATTTGACGGTCGCAAACGGTGCGGCCGTTTTTATTTTGGAACAAAATGAAACATTGTTCACTATTGAAAACGATATATGGATAAGAAGAAACCGATCCTGCAACCTCTTCTCGCATATGCGGGGAATAGAAAGGTGCTGACCTACCTGTCAATGGTCATCTCGGGCATCAGCCAGTTGCTGGCCCTTGTTCCTTTCCTTTATATCTGGGCCATCCTCAGGGATGTGATAGCCAGTGATTACAGCCGCATTGCCTACTATGGATGGATGGCCGTGGCCTTTGCCATCGCGACCATCGTCGTTTATTTCTGCGCGTTGATGTGTTCGCATCTGGCGGCTTTCAGGATTGCCGCTAATATGCGCAAGGCGCTGATGCAGCATATCATGACCCTGCCCATTGGCTTCCTGGATGCGCTGGGAAGCGGAAAGGTCCGCAAATGGGTACAGGAATCCACCCAGTCCACTGAAACCTATTTGGCACACCAGCTCCCGGACAAGGCCGGCATGTACGCCACGATGATCGGGCTTGCCGTGTTGATGTTTCTGTTCGACTGGCGGATGGGGCTTCTGTGCCTGGGAACGGTCCTGCTGGCCATCATCGTGATGATTACCCTGATGACGGGCCCTACGCTCCGCAGGAAACTGGGGGAATACAACAAGGCGCTGGATGCCATGTCCAACGAGGCCGTCGAGTACGTCCGCGGCATCCCGGTGGTCAAGACCTTCGGCCAGTCCGTCTTCTCCTTCAAG
>JAIKYL010000155.1 GCA_024683255.1 Bacteroidales bacterium
ATGGAAGACTCGTTAGCTCAGTAGGTAGAGCACAACACTTTTAATGTTGGGGTCTCGGGTTCGAGCCCCGAACGAGTCACAAAGAAGCGAGTCTTCTAGTTAGAGAGATACCAGCACTCTTAGCTCAGCTGGTAGAGCAGCTGACTCTTAATCAGCGGGTCTAGGGTTCGAGTCCCTAAGAGTGCACAAAGGCAGGTCGTTTGACCTGCCTTTTTTTTGTTCGTATAGCCGTCAGTTTGATTCTACCATGCTCATATCCATATCCCGTATGTACAACCAAAGTGCCCTGCGACGCGGTTTATATGTACATATCTCCCGGAAAAACCGCAATTGAACTGATTTGTATGAGGTATGTACACAAAATCGGACCTCCACATCATTTTTCATGTACATACCGGATAAGAACACAATGATTCGATATCAAGTTGGAGCGGGGAAGGGAGCGGGGAACGACGTTCCTTTCCCCGCTCCATCCAGGATTCAGCACAGTCCGATAATAACTCCGTTACTCCCCCTTCTTCTTGGCCGAGGGAACGTCTTCGTCGGGATCAAGTTCACCGCGGAAACTGATGTTTTCGCGATTTCTGCAGCGGACGTGGACATCGGCCTTTCCGCTGTCGCTTATGGTGATGGTATAGACCAGGATATCCTCATCATTGTCCACAGAGAGCACTATGGTGCGACTTCCGTTCTGGAAGCCGCTGTCGGCATATTCGTCTATTTCGTCCTTGAAATTGAGGACCTTGCCGCCGCCGTAGGGAACCTTGTACGCCACGCCGGTATAAGGAAGGTGCGAATAGATGACGTCCCCGTCAACGGTAATGGAATAAGGGCTGGTAAGTGCACTGGCCGGCCCACGAAGGGGAATCATATAGTTGATGTCAACGACAAACGCCCGACTGTCCAGCCGCTGCCGGATCTGTTCGGCCTCCGCTTCCCTCTCCTGAGGGGTCTGGCTCAGCGCCCCGCATCCCACCGCCAGGAGGAGGGCCGATACTATGGTTATGATCTGTCTCATATTGTAGTGTTATTACTGGTTATTGCGTTTTTACTCCGGCAGGTCGGCCTGTTTGAGGAAACCGGCCCGGAGGGTACGGGTGGTGCCGCTATCGAACTGCACTTCAAAGCTGGAATAGTCCTTGTTGGCCGATAAGATGACGCCTTCGCCGAAGACGGGATGCGTCACGGTGTCCCCCACCCTGAACGGACTGTTGAATTCTGCCCTTTCCGTCTCGAAATAATCCTCCTGGTCCAGCACGTGGCTCAGGTTCCGGGTGCTCCGCCACAGCTCCGGCGGGATCACACCCTCCGTCACAACCAGGTCACGCTTGATTTCGGCCAGGAAACGGGACGGATATTTGTTGGTTTTGGTGGAGATGTTGTAGCCTTCGGATTCCGTGAGGAACAGTGCAATCTCGGCCCGGGTAACGGCCACGTACATGAGCCGCCGCTCCTCTTCCTCACCGTTCTTCTTTCCCTCGCGGATGGTGCGCATGTTGGGGAAAATACCCTCGCTGAGGCCCACGATGAAAACGTACGGGAACTCCAGGCCCTTAGCCTGATGAATTGTCATTAGTTTTAGGGTGGGCGTGTCGCGCCGATGGTCGTCGTTGGTGTAGAGGGCCACGTCCTGCAGATAATCGGCCAGCGTGCTCTCTTCCGGCGTGCGGATGCTCTCGTAAAAGCGGATGGAATTCAGGAGCTCGTCCAGATTCTCCAGGCGGTCCTCGTCCTGGTCTTCCCGCACCATCCTCTTATAGCCCGAAGCATCCAGGATACGGTTCAGAAGATCACTCACACGGTTCTCCCGGGCATACTGCTTAGCATCTTCAATAAGGCCGATGAACCCCGCCGCCTTGTCCGGAAAATGGATCTGCAGGGCGCTGTAATAGGAGATTCCCTGTGCATCGGCCGTGGCTCTCACCTTGTCCAGGAAGTTCTTTCCCAGCTTCCGGGAGGGTACGTTGATGATGCGCTCAAAGGAAAGGTTGTCGTCCTGGTTATTCACCAGCCGGAGGTAACTGAGGGCGTCCTTGATTTCCTTTCGCTCAAAGAAACGCGTGCCGCCCCAGATGGTGTAGTCCAGGTGCGCATTAAGCAGCTCCTGCTCCAACGCCCGGGACTGGTAGGTGCTCCGGTACAGGATGGCAATGTCGTTTATGCCGGCGCCGCTCCCCAGGATCATCCGGATCTGGGAGACTATCCATTCCATTTCCTCCTTTTCGCTCTTTCCGTGGAAATGGATTACCGCCCTGCCGTCCGGCTTCCTGGTGAAAAGGTCTTTGGGAATGCGGTTCTGGTTATTGGCAATCACGCAGTTGGCAATGTCAAGGATGCGCGGGGTGCTGCGATAATTTTCGTCCAGGACAATGGTCTTATCGGCCGCGAAGTTCACGAACAGGTCCGGGCGGGCGCCGCGCCACTCGTAGATGCACTGGTCCGGGTCCCCCACCACAAAGAGGTTGCGGTGTTTAACTGCCAGGCGTTCCACCAGATCCCAGTCGTCCAGGTTGCAGTCCTGCGCCTCGTCCACCATTATATAGTTGAGCATGTTCTGCCAGTGCTCGCAGGCGTCCGGAAAATGGTCCAGGATGTACTTGGTCACATTCATGAGGTCGTCGAAGTCCAGCGCATAGTGTTTCATCTGGCGGGCCACATACCCGGCCAGGCGGGAACTCCGGCGCATATCGTCCGTAATCTTGCAGCCCGGGAGCATATAGGCGGGAATGTATCCGTTAAGGGCTTTATCGGCCCCTATGGCCTCCAG
>JAIKYL010000122.1 GCA_024683255.1 Bacteroidales bacterium
GAGGGCCAGACGCAGGCTGTTCATCACCTTTCCCATGGGGTATTCCCGCGCTTTAATATAGTCCACGATGGCGGTTTCCAGCGGCTCCTGCATCATGGGGCCGCGGTACATTTCCAGGTCGTCAAAACCAAAGTTTACACCTGTAATGTACTGGCAAACCTCAAAGCAGTACTCATAGTGCTCGGCCTTCCAGAATTTATCCACATCTTTCTGGGAGTATTCCGTGGGGGCTACAAAGAGGCACTGGGCACTGTCCCACAGATCGGCCGTAAAGGTGGCGCGCTCGCGCACCAGTTCCACTGCCTTCTCCACATAATCGCGGGAGAAATCCGTAACGCCCTTGCTTTCCAGGATGGGAATAAACAGATCCGTCAGTTCGGCAATGGGTTTCATCCGGAGATATTCCTTATTGAACCATTTGGCCTTTTCCACGTTGAAGCGGGCGCCGGATTTGATAACGCGTTCCAGGGAAAATACCGGAACCAGCTCTTCCAGCTTGTAGAGTTCCCGTTCTCCGCCCGGATTCCAGCCCAGGAAGGCCAGCATATTCACAAATGCCTCCGGGAAATAGCCGTCTTCGCGGTATCCACGGGAGATTTCTCCGGTTTCGGGATTCTCCCAGCGCAGGGGGAACACCGGGAAGCCTAGGCGGTCTCCGTCCCGCTTGGAAAGCTTTCCTTTGCCGTCCGGCTTAAGGAGCAGGGACAGATGGGCAAAACGGGGCATGGTGTCCGTCCAGCCAAAGGCCTCGTACAGCAGGTAATGCAGGGGGAGGGAAGGAAGCCACTCCTCGCCACGAATAACCTCCGTAATCTCCATCAGATGGTCGTCCACAATGTTGGCCAGGTGGTAGGTGGGAAGCTCATCGGCCCGTTTCCACAGCACTTTATCGTCCAGGGTGTTGGTGTTCACTTCCACGTGTCCGCGGATTAAGTCGTCCATCTTCACAACGCGGTTTTCCGGCATTTTGAAGCGTACGGTCCAGTCCGTGGTGGTTTCCAGCAACTTCTGCACTTCCTCTGCCGGTAGGGTGAGGGAATTGCGAAGGCTGCCGCGGGAAGCAGCATTGTACATGAAGGTCTGACCCTGGGCTTCGGCCGATGCACGGCGCTCGTTAAGCTCCTCGGCGCTGTCAAAGGCATAGTACGCCCAGCCGGCGGCCACCAGCTGCTCGGCATATTGCCGATAGATGGGTCGGCGCTGACTTTGCCGATAAGGCGCGTGCGGATGCCGCTCGCTGGCCTCTTCCACCACTTTTCCGTCCTGTACGCCTTCGTCGGGAACAATACCGCACCAGGCCAGGGCCTCGATGATGTACTGTTCTGCTCCGGGGACAAAACGATGGGAGTCCGTATCTTCTATGCGGATAATGAAATCTCCGCCTTTCTGCTTGGCATACAGGTAATTATACAAAGCGGTACGGACGCCGCCCATGTGGAGCGGTCCGGTGGGGGAGGGTGCGAATCTAACGCGGGTTCTTCTTTCCATGTAAATGCTGTTATTTGGAAGTGCAAAGATAATCAATTATCCCTCTTTGAGCAAGTCCAGGGCTTGTTCCATGGAGAGGCAGTCGTCAAGGGAATAATCACCGCTACGGGAGCGAACCAGGCTGCTGAGATGGGCGCCGGAATTCAAAGCCTCGCCCAGATCCCGCGCAAAGGCCCGGATGTAGGTGCCCTTGGAGCAAACAATCCGAATAACGGCCTCCGGCAACCCCATGGCCGATGTATCTGCTACATTAATACGATTAGATGCAGTATTTTGTCCGGAGGGAACTGATGTCCCCAAATCGTCGCTTCGCGACCCCTCCCCGTGTGTGGCTAATATGGCGCCATCAGGCGCCCGGCCGTACCCGGGTTTTTGCGACAGCAAAAACGTAGAGGGAGAAAAGGCCGCGGGGGATAATAGGGGGCAGCGCCCCCTCAAATGGCCGAGGGCGGCCATGGGTTCAGGGATATCAGTTCCCGCAGGATTAAAACTTAGCAGTTCAAGCTCAGAGATAACTATTTGGCTGCGGTGAAGATTCTCTAAGGCTGCTTCGTCTAATTCGGCAGTGCGGCCGCTGCGGTAGAGTTTTCGGGCCATTTCGTAAGCGCGGACACCGTCTATGGACTTGGCGCTGAAGAGGGGCGCTATCTGCTCCTGGAGGCCCAGGAAGGCCTTCAGCGAGTCGCGTACGGCATCGGCCGTGATGTGCTCATAGGGGAAGCGGCGGTCTACGTCTTTTTCCAGGTCGTAGGACGGGGTGGTGGCACCGAAGCGGATGCCGGCTATGTATTCTTTGTCGTGGTCCTGCAGGGTCTGTGCCCGTTTGCAGGCGGGGCCCAGGCATACCAGGAGCACGCCTGTTGCCAGGGGATCCAAGGTGCCGGCGTGGCCCACCTTCAGGTTCTTTTTCCGGAAATGCCGGAAGGCCGCGAACTTCAGCTTCCTTATTACGTCGGCCGACGTCCAGCGGTAGGGTTTATTTACCGGAAGGACGATGCCTTCCGGGTAATCGGTGATATCGTGGGAGAGTTCCCCTATCATCGGCAGGGCATCTTGTCGATGCGACGCTGGTGACGGCCGCCTTCAAAGTCCGTGTCCAGCCACATGCGCACGATGGAGGAGGCTACACGGTAGCTCACAAAGCGGGCGGGAAGCACCAGGACGTTGGCGTTGTTGTGGGCGGCCACCAGTCGGCCCACCTCAGAGCACCAGGCCAGGCCGGCGCGGATGCCCTGGTGTTTGTTCAGGGTAATGGCCATGCCGTTTCCGGTGCCGCAGAGGGCAATTCCCAGGTCCACTTCGCCGCTTTCTACAGCGTTGGCCAGCCGATGGGCATAGTCCGGGTAGTCCACGCTAACTTCCGTGTCGGTTCCGTAATTCACTACTTCGATGCCGCGTTTCTGCAGCATGCCGATGAGTTTAAACTTGTATTCCACGCCAGCGTGGTCGTTGCAAATCCCAATTTTCATAGCTTATTGTTTTTTCTCGGTGTGGGCCCTTCTGAGGGCGGGAATGTTCTCCAGGTCTCCCAGGTTTTGACCGGGATCTATGCACAGAACCGGTTTATGGTCCTGAACAAAGTTGTAGTGACGGGCATTGTCGGAATTGTTGTAGCCAATCTTGATGGGTTCGGCCATGGTGGGGAGGGATACTTCCGAGCCGTGGTCTGAGAGATCCCACTGAAAGGCTTCGTCAATGATAACCAGGTTACCCAGGTCCTTGTTCAGGCCCAGACCACCCAGATCCATCTCAAAGCCCGTTACGATGGCGGTGATGCGCACTTTGTCGCCGAATTCCGGGTCGTCGTCCCAGATGATACCCTTCTTGAAGTGGTTGGCGCTGCCGGTATATTCGGAAATCATGTCGTCAATCTTTTCCAGGTCGCTCATCTTGGCGCCGCGCTCGTTGTTGCCCGTGGTGATGTTGATGAGCACGTTCTTGGCGGTCTTGAGGTCAAAGTCGTTCAGGAGCGGACTCTCGAAGGCGCCCTTCACAGCTTCCTGCAGGCGGTCGTTGCCGGTACCTTCGCCGCTGCCCATGAGGGCCATGCCGGAGTTGCGCATCATCTTGCACACATCCTGGAAGTCCACGTTGATGTAGCCGGGGCAGCTGATTACCTCGATGATGCCCCGTACGGCGGTAGCCAGCACCTCATCGGCCTTGGGGAAGGCTTCCTGGATGAGGGTGTCGCCAAAGAACTGGTACAGTTTCTCGTTGTTGATGATAAGGAGCGAGTCCACGTTCTTTTCCAACTCGTGGATGCCGTCTACGGCCTTGGACTGGCTCTCGTTACCCTCGTTCTTGAAGGGGATGGTCACAACGGCCACGGTAAGGATGCCGCGGTCCTTGGCCATCTTGGCAATCACGGGGGATGCGCCGGTGCCGGTACCGCCGCCCATGCCGGCGGTGATAAAGAGCATCTGCGTGCCGCTGTCCAGTACCTTCCGGGCAATCTCGTCCTGGCTTTCCAGGGCGGCGTTACGGCCGGCGGTGGGGTCCGTTCCGGCGCCCAGGCCGTTCTGGCCCATCTGGATCTTGGTGGGCACCTCGCTGGTCTGCAGGGCCTGTGCGTCCGTATTGCAAACGATGAAGCTGCAGCCCTGGATGTTCTGCTTATACATGTAGTTCACGGCGTTGCAGCCGCCGCCACCCACGCCGATCACCTTGATGATGGCCTTGTCTTCCGTCCAGTCGAAAGGAGTGATGTTATTGTTCAGATTCAGTTCCATGGCTTATTCCTCGTTTGCTTTGTCGTACATATCCAGTGCGGCGCCCTTCACGGTCTTCCACACAATATTCAGGAAACCGGTGCTTTCCTTCTTGGGCTTGGGCACCTTCACCTTTTTCACCTTCTTTTCCTTCTCTTTCTTCTTCTGCTCCTCTTCCGGAATTTCACCCATTTCTTCCGGGGTGAAGAGGGCATCGGGAGCGGGGGTTTCGTCGGTCACTTCCACTTCCATCATTTCCTCTTCGGGCGTTTCCACCTTTTCCGGAACGTTCACGCAGTCCGGAAGATGGTCGTCCTTGGCGGCCAGAACCATGCCGATGGCCGATGTGGCGCTGGTGCTGTAGACGCCGCTGCCCACGGAGGCGGAGAACATATAGCGCGGATAGCCCTTGCGCACGTCGTAACCCGACATCTCCTTGAACAGGGTGATGAAGTTGGTGAGTTCGGCGCTGCCGCCGGTGACCACCACACCGCCGCGGATGGCGTTCTGGAGGCCGCTTTCCTGCAGATAGTACAGGATGGCTTCCACAATCTCCCGGCATCGGCAGTCAATAATTTCCGAAATATAGCGCACCGGCACCTCCTTGAAGGGTTCGGTGAGGCGGATCTGAAGCACTTTCTCGCTCAGGGTTGCCAACTTGCCGGGCAGGCAGGCGCCAAAGCGTTTCTTGATCTTTTCGGCCAGGTCCTCGGAGATGGAGCATTCCGTGCGGATGTCGCCCGTGATGGCCTTGCCGCCGAAGGGAATGGCCGCGTAATAACGCATGATGCCGCCTTGGTAGACGGAGAGGGAAGTGACGCCTGCGCCGAAGTCCACCAGGGCCACGCCGCTGTTCATTTCCTCACCCGTGAGCACGGTCCTTGCCACCACGTCCGGCAGGAAGTACTTCTTGGCCACGGCAATGTCCAGGCTGTTGAAGATCTTGTCCAGGGCGGTGGTGGCGCGACGACTGCCGATGAATACCTTGAAATTGCCTTCCAGGGCGGTGCTCAGCGTACCCACCACTTCGTTCTCCACCAGCTGGATCTCGTCGTCGATGGAGAAGGACTGGGCCACAGCTCCGTACATGATCTGTTTTTCCGGATTGGGCAGGGGATAGGTTTCAAGGGCGATGGATTTGAGGCTCTGGACTTCCTCGTCGGTGATGTAATCGTCGGAGTTGGTGCGCTCGATGCGGGCGCTGGCGGTTACCTGCTCCACTTCGCTGCGCGGCATGCCCACCACCACCTGCAGGATGCGGATCATGAGTTCATCCTCGGCCTGCTTGATGGCTTCCTTGAGCTTCTGTGCGGCCTTCATGGGGTTGGAGATGAGGCTGGCGCGGATACCCTCCGAGGGCGTTTCCCGGTAGTAAACAATCTGGACATCCTCTCCGTTCACCCGGGCCACGCAAAGCCCGAATTTGGAGGTTCCCAGGTCGATTGACGCTATGTATTTGTCTTCCATATATAGATAGTTTTATTTTCTGCAAACCAGTTGGTTCCGGTACCGGAGGTCCACCGTTGAGTAATATCCGGGGTCCTGTGAGGGGGCCACGGCCTCATAATAACTGCGCATGAGGAGCAGTTTCTCCTTGACGCGCACCGGCTCTCCAAAGATGAACCGTTCCCGGCCTTCCCAGGGCGTGAGAACCAGATCTCCTTTGGCATCTACCGTAATCTGCTTTATGTTGTTCTCCCAAACGGAGCCTTTGATATAATTCACCAGGCCGATTACCTGCTGCAGCCACGCCAGTTGCTGCGGGTCCTCCGGCATGCCCTTGAAGCCCCGCTCCACCTTGAGCGGCAGCTTGCCATCCACCACGGGAACCTGTACGGAGCCGCGGGACTGGAGCGGGAAGATGTAGCCGGTGGCATCGGCATAATAGCCATTGTGGCCGTCGTCAAAACGCACCACCGGTTCCCGCTGGGAGATGGCCAGATGCAGGATGCCGTCGTCCGTGAGCCAGGCTTCGCAGCTGCGGACGGCACTCCGGCTTAGGACCAGTTTCTCTATCCGGTCCAGATTCACGCTGTCCAGGGGCAGGCCCACGTAGGCGTGGTAATCCTGGTCCAGCCACTTTTCCAGGTCCTCTTTGGCCACGAAATGCCTTTCGGCGCTGTCCAGCACCGTAACCTGGATGCCGCTCTGGCAGGTGCGGGTACGCCGATCCTTTCCGCCCATCCGGAGGGTGAACAACCAGACGGCGGTGCAGGCAAGGACGGTGAGGACACCAAGGCCTCGGCGTACAATAGGTTTCATTGCATGAAACAATTAAACGTTATACGTTACCCCCTCCCGAAACCCCTCCCCTCGGGGGAGGGACTTGACGGCTATTAAGGAGTTGAGTGATAGGTTCAATAAAGCGGTCAATGTTGCCGGCTCCAAAGCTCACCAGCACGTCCAGGGGCTCGTCGGCCAGGTAATCCATGAGCTCCTCTTTCTTGAGGAGTACTTTCTCCGGTGCGGTCACGTCCTTGAAAATCATCTCGGAAGTGACGCCGGGGATGGGTTCCTCACGGGCCGGGTAAATGTCCAGGAGGATGAGCTTGTCAACGGCCGAAAGCGCCTTGGCGAACTCGGGCGCAAAGTCCCTGGTACGGGTGTACAGGTGCGGCTGGAAGATGGCGGTGAGCTTCCTACCCGGGAAAATGTCCCGGAGGGAGGAAATGGCCGATGAGAGTTCGGCCGGATGGTGGGCATAGTCGTCCACATAGGCCAGTCCCGGCGCGTTCACATGCACTTCCAGGCGGCGTTTCACGCCTTCGAAGGTGCCGATGGCCGCCTTGATGGCCGCAGGGTCCAGCCCGTAGGTGAGGGCTATGGCCGCGGCGGCTACGCTGTTCTCCGCATTCACCCAGCCGGGAGCGCCCACGCGGACGTTTTCCAGCACGCCGTTGGGGAAGTGGAGATTATAGTGAAAGCAGCCCATGGCGTCCGGATGGGGATTCTCGGCGTAAAAATCGGCCTCCGGGTTGGTATAATGGTAGGTTAGAACTTGGGCTTTCGTATCTTTAGGGCCGATGGGCGTGCCTTTCTTGGCGATGACGGTTCCGCTCACCTGGGAGGCGAAGGCCTTGAAGGCTTCCACCACGTGGGCGTAGTCGCCGTAGATGTCCAGGTGGTCCGGATCCACGGCGGTAATGACGGCAATTTCCGGGAAGAGCTGGAGGAAGGAGCGGTCGAATTCATCGGCCTCCACCACCACGGTTTCGTTGCGGCTCACCAGGAAATTGGTGCCGTAGTTGCGGGAAATGCCGCCGAGGAAAGCGCTGCAGCCTTCTCCGCACTGGGTGAAGATGTGGGCGGTGAGGGTGGAGGTGGTGGTTTTTCCGTGGGTGCCGGCCACCGCCAGGCAGCGCTGGCCGCGGGTAATCTCACCCAGCGTCCGGGAACGCTTGAGCACGGCATAGCCGCCATCCATCACTTTCCGGAGCTCGCCCAGATCGTGGGGGATGGCCGGGGTATAGACCACCAGCGTCTCGTCTTTGTCCTCGGGAATGAGGTCCGGCCGGTCCTCGTAGTGCACGGAGATGCCCTCCTGCTCCAGCTGGGCCGTGAGGTCACTGGGTGTACGGTCATAGCCGGCCACTTCATATCCCTTGAACTTGTAGTACCGGGCAAGGGCGCTCATGCCGATACCGCCGATACCTATGAAATAAACGTTCTTCATACCAGTTTGTATATTTCATCACAAATTACCTGTGCCGCATTCCTAAGGGCCATGGCCTCTGCGTTGCGCTCCAAGGTGGCAATCCGCTCAGGCGTATTGGCCAGGTCGATGGCGGTGGGGAGGAGTTCGTCCACCGCTTCGGCATCTTTCACCAGCATGGCGGCTTCCTTTCGCACCAGGGCCATGGCGTTGTGGGTCTGGTGGTCTTCGGCCACGTTGGGCGAGGGCACGAACACGGCTGCTTTCCCCATGGCGCAAAGCTCGCTCACGGTGCTGGCACCGCTCCGGGAGATGACCACATCGGCCGCAGCATACGCCAGATCCATCCGGCCGATAAAGTCGTAATGGCGGATTCCCTTCACATCCGGATGGGCCTCCATAAACGCATCTATCTCTTTCTTATAGTATTTTCCGCACTGCCAGATCACTTCCAGATTCTCCCCGCCGGGGCATCCGTCCTGGATCCAGTGCTGCATGGCGCGGTTCAGGGTACCGCTACCCAGGCTGCCGCCCACTACAAAGAGGTGCCTCTTGGCTGAATCCAGGCCGTAGAACTCCATGGCTTCGGCCTTCATTTCCGCTGTGGGCGGGGTGGAGACGGCCTTCCGGATGGGATTGCCGCTCATCACTATCTTCTCCTTGGGGAAGAAGCGCTCCATGCCCTCATAAGCTACGCAGATGCTCTGCACGCGCTTTGCCAGCATCTTGTTGGTGAGGCCGGCAAAGCCGTTCTGCTCCTGGATTACGGCGGGAATCTTCATACCCGTGGCGGCCCACAGCAGGGGAGCGCTGGCATAACCGCCCACGCCCACCACCACGTCGGGCTTGAACTCTTTGATAACCTTCCGGGCCCGCCGGACGCTTCCCAGCACCTTAAAAGGTACCTGGAGGTCGTTCACAATGTTCTTGAGGGTGAGCTTCCGCTGCACGCCCACAATGGGCAGGCCCACGATGCGGAAGCCTTCGGCCGGCACCTTCTCCATCTCCATTTTCCCTTCGGCCCCTACAAACAGGATTTCCGTAGCCGGATTCAGTTCCTTGAGCTTGTGGCCGATGGATACGGCCGGGAAGATGTGGCCTCCCGTGCCGCCTCCGCTGATGATGGCTCTGATAGGTTTGTAATCCATTACGCAGTAGTATCTTGGGTCCAATTGTCTTCGTGTTCGATGATGGGTGCCGCCTCCGCTTCCCGCCGGGCCATGTTCTCCCGGGCGTCCTTGGAGATGGAAAGCAGGATGCCAAAGACGATGCTGAACACCAGCAGCGCGTTGGTTCCGTGACTTACCAGCGGCAGGGTCTGGCCGGTCTGGGGAATCAGCGGAAGGTGTACGTTCACCGCCATATGCATGAAGGCCTGTCCCGTTACCAGGAGGATTAGGCCCGTCACAATCATCTTGTCGTAGTATTTATCGCACTCCTTGGCCACCAGAGTTCCCCGGGCCAGAAGGCTGAAGTAGAGGAGGATAATGAGGGCAGCCCCCCAAATACCGGTTTCCTCTATGATGAAGCTGAACATGTAGTCCCCAAAGATCACGGGAACGGCATATTTCTGCGTGCTGTTGCCGATACCCTTGCCCAGCGGACCGCCTTCCTTGATGGCCAGGAGGGCACCCACGGGCTGCTTTAGCTCATCCCGGGCATCGTTCCACTGCTTGGAGCCGCGCGGGGCGGAAAGGAGCACGTCCATGGTGGCGTCGTCATCGTTGGTGATACGGGATACCAGGGTGCCCAGACGGGTATCTTTGAGAATGCCCATCTTGTAGGCACCGAACATGCAGCCAAAGGCCACGGCCAACACGGCAAACACTATGGCCACGTCCTTGAAGTCCAGGCCGCCCACCAGCACCATGAGGATCATGATACCGCCAATGAACAGGGCCGATGAATTGGAACCCGTGCTCACCATGAGCGTGACCAGCAGGAGGGGACAGTAGATATACAGCATCTTCTGCCAGAAATCGCGTCCCAGGAAGGCCAGGCGGGGGATTTTCTCCGACAGCAGATTGGCCCAGCGGAAGCTGTGGTTCTTATAGGCATCCAGGGCCCAGCCCAGGTACATGATCATGAACAGTTTCACGAACTCGTACACGTGGATCTGCTTGCCGGCTACAGAAAGGATGCGTCGCGCCCCGTTGATGGAGGCGGCCCTCACCACTCCCAGATTCAGGTTGAATACCAGGATCACCAGGATGGCAAAGCTCACCGCAAAGCCCAGCATGGAAAGTTTGCGGTACCATTCCGACTTTCCGAAGTAATAGATGACGAAGATGATGCCAAAGCCCACGGCCACCGCCTTCAGCTGGTCCACCATGATGCTCATGCGGTCGCTGCCCAGTTCGCGTGCCAGAAGCGGCGTGGAACTGAACACGGAGATCACGGAGATGAGCATGAGGAACAGGGCGATCAGAAAGATCACCTTATCCCCGCTGAAGCGGTCCATCAGGTTCCAGAGGGAACCCAGGGTGCTGGTTTTGGCTTTCTCTTCTTCCATATGCGTTTATAGGTTCCGGACGGCAGCCTTGAACTGCTCGCCGCGGTCTTCATAATTCTTGAACAGGTCAAAGCTGGCGCAGCAGGGGCTCAGGAGCACCACGTCTCCTTCGGCAGCCAGTCTGGAGGCCTTCTGGACGGCCTCTTCGGCACTCAGGGCATCCTCCATCTTCTCCACCATGGAACCGAAGGCCGCGTGGATCTTGCTGTTGTCCACACCCAGGCATACGATGGCTTTCACCTTTTCCCGTACCAGGTCGTTGAGGACGCTGTAGTCGTTGCCCTTGTCCGTAACGCCCACTATCCACACCACCGGGCGTTTCTGGCAATCCAGGGCATA
>JAIKYL010000161.1 GCA_024683255.1 Bacteroidales bacterium
TCAGTGCCGGATTGGGCCGGAATGTCAGACGTGCTGTAACGGTAAAACGCTCGGCCGGGAACTTCTGCGTGAGCAGATTGCGGCAGTTCCAAAGGCCCCGCTCCTTCTGCTGGGCCGAGAACAGGCGGAAACCGTTTTCCATCGGCATACACCAATACGGCGAGGGTACGGCCGGCCACTGCCACTCCTGCGGGAATCCCCCGATGGCGTTCGTAGTGCCGAAGGGACTGCGCCACGCAGCCACGGGTTGTCCCACTCCGTCACCGTCCGGATCCTCCCCCATGGCGGGCCATCCATCGACATTCCAGTTCATCGGCTCAAGGTGGACGATGCGGCCATAGGCACCTTTGTCCTGGAAATGCAGGAACCAGTCCGTCCCCGAGGGCGTGTCCACCCAGGCTCCCTGATGAGGGCCGTTGATGGTTCCGGGGGCGCTCCTCAGCACAATCTTTTCCTCATAGGGGCCGTAAGGATGCCGGGCACGCAGGACCGTTTGCCAACCGGTGGAAACACCCCCTGCCGGGGCGAAAATATAGTACCAGCCCTCCCGCTTATAGAACTTGGTTCCTTCGATGGTAGGCTGGGTGAAATGCCCGTCATAGACAATCCGGGACTGTGCCAGCAGATGCGTCCCGTCCGTGGCCATCGGCGCCACATAAACAACGCTCTTGAGTCCCGCCCGGGAACCGGCCGATGCGTGTGAAAGCCAGGCCTTTCCATCCTCATCCCAGAAAGGGCAGGGATCTATGAAACCCTTTTCCCGGACCACCCAGACCGGTGCTTCCCACGCTCCGGAGGGGTCCTGCGTCCGGACCATGAAGATGCCCCTGTCCGGGTCTCCGCAGAAGATATAGAACCAGCCGTCGTGGTACCGGATGGCCGGAGCCCATACTCCGTTCCCGTGCTGGACCGAAGTGCGGAACTCTTCCGCAGGATAATCCGTTAGCGCATGGCCGATGACCTCCCAGTTCACCAGGTCCCGCGAATGCAGTACCGGAAGCCCCGGAAAGAAATTGAACGAAGAGGCCGTCATATAATAGTCCTCCCCCACCCGGCACACATCCGGGTCGCTGTAATCCTGATGCAACACCGGATTGGAATAGCGAAGCTGGGCAGCCAGCGGAAGACCGACCAACAGAAGTACAAGGGAAAGGATTCGTTTCATAGTGTTATTAAAAAAGAATGGCGGGGCCGTAAGCCGCTTTCTGTTTTTAAATCTGTCATTTATCTTCGCAACCTACCCCCCGGCATCGGACGGGCCGTCCTCATCTGCCGGTATATTTGGTCTTGCAGGCCCGTCGGCGTACCCGCGGCATGTCGCCATGCAGCGTCGTGAGCCCTTACCTCGCGTTTTCACCCTTACCGGAGAAAAAAAAGAAAAACTCCGGCGGTTGTTTTCTGTTACGCCGATTGAAGATTACTCCCCACTGTGCTTTCCACAGACGGGTGCCCTTCCCTGTGCGGACTTTCCTCAGAGCCTACGGCTCCGCGACAGATCGTCCCGCCATTCTGGGCGCAAAGTTACAAACTATTTTTTATTTGCTCAAGGGCGGACTGGACCGCAGGGTACTCGTAGCCGCGTGAGAGGGCGAATTTTATGAGCTTGAGCCGGGCCTGGGGATCGCCTTCCAGGGAGCGCTGTTTTTCCAGCAGCAACTTCTCCAGGCGGGCATCGGCCTTCTGGGTGTCTATCTCGGAGAGGGCGGCGGAGATATCGGCCTCCGAAACGCCTTTCCCGCGCAGCTGAAAGCGGATTTTCACCGGTCCCCAGCCCTGCAGGGAGGCCTTTTCGCGGGCGAAGGCGGCGGCATAGCGGGCATCGTCCACATAGCGGTCCTTCTTAAGCTCCGCCACCACACGGGCAGCCGCTTCCGCATCCCCTTCCAGGTCCTTCAGGGCCTTCCGGTAGATATCGGCGGAACAGTATTCGGCCTTGGAACAGAGCTTCTGCAGGCGCGAAAGACACTTCCCGTATTCCATACCCTAGAAATTGAAGCCGATGGAAAGATAGGCCCCTACCTTTCTGGTAATGGTGGACCAGTGGATATCCAGTTTGAGCGGACCCAGAACGGAATTGTATGCATACTCCAGTCCTGCGCCGAAGTTGTGCTCTCCCTGTTCGAACTCCCTGAAGCTGTTAAAATCGTATGCAGCATTGAAGATAGCGCTCACAAAATGGCTGCCGGCAATGTTGTAGCGGGCATCCAGCCGGCCGATCATCATGTAGTTACGCCGGATGGCGGCCTTGTTGATGCCCAGGAACGGACGCTGCTGGTCCACATATCGGCCGGGGAAATCACCGCCCATCACGTTTGCGAAGACAATGGGGATGTCCTCACCGAAAAGGAAGCGGAGGCTGCCCCGCGGCACCAGGGTGAACTTACCCCAGCTCACGGGCATCATGCCGTCCATTGCCACGGAGACGAAAGGCTTGGGATGATTGTCCACGAACATGCGGGAGACAAAATCCGCCTGGACGCCGGCTGATACGCCCCTGGTGGGGAAATAACCGTTGTCCAGGGTTTCCATGCGGGCATTAAGGAAAGCGCCGGGATAGTCTGCGGAAATGGTCCGCGGATCATAATTACCCTGCACATCCGAAGCCAGGATCTGTTTGATATTGAAGTACTGGTTCCGGAGACCGGCCTGTACGTCGAAGCTGGACCACTTCATCCTGGAGAAATAAAGCTCATGCGTATACTGGTGGAAGACTATGCTGTAATTGTTGTCTCCCGAGACGAAGTTGTTTCTGTCCGCCCAGCGGAAGAAGGCCCGCGCATTGATGGTGGGCAGTTTGGGAGAATTGTACGCGTAATGCACATCCAGATAAGGATTTACGCCGATTCTTCCCGTCAGGTCCAGCGATGAGCCCCGGATGGAATGGGTATTGAGGCCGATATTCACCAGGATGGACACCAGATCCTGCGAATCCACCCGGAAGCCCAGGCCCAGCTGGTGTATGGGACCCCGCTTGCAGAGAATCCTGAGCCGGTACGGCTCCATGGTACCGCGGAGTTCATAGTTCACAAAATCGTACGTACCCTCGCCAAAAACCCTGGCGATGTCCTCTTCCAGGAGATCATAATTCACCACGGACCCCGGCTTTACGGACAGTCTGGAGCGGATATAATCGGCCTCCTCGGCCGTTACGCCAACCACATCTATATCCCCTATCACCACGGACTGGTTGTTGAGGTCCACTGCCGGACGGGCCTGCAGCCTGCGTTTCTCCGAACCCACTTTCCTTCGCACCGCCGCCAGATCCTTGGCCGCCTCCACCGCTGCCTTATAGCCCCGGTTGAACATGGTGTCAATGGCCACGTCGTTGAAGCTGAGCATATTATAGCCGGTAAGGTCCGGATGGATGCGTACGTCCACGGAACGGAGATTCCGCTCATAGGAATCCCCTGCCAGCATATCGATACCCTGCCAGAGGATGTCTCCCAGATTGTTGATCTTATCGGCCTCCGTACTGCCCGTGGAAAGGTCTATGCCGATAACTATATCGGCCCCCATGTCCCGGGCTATGTCCACCGGGAAATTGTTGCGCATGCCGCCGTCCGCGAGCACCATGCCCTGGGTGCGAACCGGCGTGAACAGTCCAGGGATGGACATGGTGGAACGCATGGCCAGGTTGATGGAGCCGTCGTGCCAGATCTTGGCCTTTCCGGAAGCCACATCCGTGGCCACGCAGGCGAAGGGAATGGGGAATTTGAAGAAGTCCGTGGAATCCGAATAACCCACCGTACGGGAAGAAATGATCTGACAGACGTTCTGGCCGTACACGAAGCCGGAAGGAAGGCTTCCCATGAGGTTGTCGCTGATGATGCGGTCTATGGAAGTGCCCTGCTCGTCCGCGCCCAGGTGGAGTCTGCGCTCCTCACCGGAGGCAAAGGGCATGTCTCCCGTGACATAGTTCTGATAGTCATCCGTCCGGTAATAGAACGGGATGGAGACCAGGAATTTCTCCTTATAGCGCGTCCGGGAATACGGGATGTATTTGCGGTCCACCTTGTCACTCAGGGCCATTTCCCAGTTGATGTTGTGGATGAGGCTGTCCAGGTAGTCTGCACTGTAGCCCAGGGAATACAGGGCGCCCAGGAGGCCGCCGATGCTGGTTCCCACCACCATATCCACGGGGAGGTCGTACTGCTCCATGAACTTGAGGGCGCCCACGGTGGCTGCACCCTTGGCGCCGCCGCCGGAAAGGACCAGGGCCACGGTGGGCCGGTGCCTGCGGATCTGGGCCATCTTTGCCTGGATGCTCCGCACCGCCTGGGCATCCTTGGGATCCAGGCCGAAAGTGGAAGAGGCACGGTCCTGTGCCAGGGCACTGAGACCCAGCAGGAAACAGGCCGATATGAAGATTAAAAGCCGTTTCATAGTTCTTTGTGTTTTCCGGCCAGGAGGCCGCATGCAGCAAAAATGTCTTCCCCGCGGGAGGCTCGGATGGTGGCTGTGATTCCGCCCCGGGTAAGGCGGTCCCGGAACGCCTCCATCTGCGGCAGCGGAGCGGGGCCGTAAGGGAAATCCGGAATCCGGTGGAAGCGGATGAGGTTCACCCGGCACTCCAAGCCCTGGAGCAGGCGCAGGAGGGCATCGGCATGACGTTTCGTATCGTTCCAACCGGCAAAGACTGTGTATTCAAAGCTTACCCGGCGCTGGCCGGTAAAGTCGTATTGACGGATGAGGTTAACAACATCTTCCAGGGGCCAGGCCTTCTGAACGGGCATCATTTCCAGGCGCTCCTCCCCAAAGGGGTTGTGCAGACTCACTGCCAGGTGGCAATGGCTTTCGTCCAGGAATTTCTTTAGATTGGGCAGCACGCCGATGGTGGAAAGCGTAACCCTTTTGGGACTCCAGGCAAGGCCCCAGGGTGCCGTGAGGATTTCCGTTACCCGCTTAACCTCTTCCCAGTTGTCCAGCGGCTCTCCCATGCCCATGAAAACGGCATTGGAGAGCTCTCCCGCTTCGTCTATGGCGAAGAACTGGTTGAGGATATCGGCCGCAGAAAGATTGCCGTGGAAACCCTGCCGGCCCGTCATGCAGAACTTGCAGGACATCTTGCAGCCGGCCTGAGAACTCACGCAAAGGGTCTTGCGGTCCTGGTCCGGAATCATCACCGCCTCAATGCACGAAACTTCGTCACGTCCTGCAGCCACAGGGCATCTCACCTCAAAGAGGTACTTCTTTGTTCCATCGGCCGACGTCTGGCAATCCACCGGAGCGGCATATCCCACTTCCCAATCACGCGAAAGCGCCTCCCGTCCGGCCTTGGAGAGATTGGTCATCTCCTCCACCGAACGGACACGCTTGAGGTACAGCCACTGCGCCATCTGCTTGCCGGCAAAGGCAGGCAGACCGGCAGCGAGCGCTATTTCCTTAAGCTCATCCGGCGTTTTTCCCAATAGACGTTGTTTCATAGTACAAAAATAAACATTTCCCCCGGAATAATCAATCCGGCGCTTATTTTTTGACATTGGGCAATGGTTTGGCGCAAGATGGGCCTAAATTTGCCCCCAGAAAAGATTTGATAATAGCAGAGTTTTTGATTATCTTTGTGCTTGCGGTCCAGGATGCCCGCGCAAAACTTAAAACAGAAACAAATTATGGCAAAAGCAGCAGAAGAAATGACTCAGGATCAGGTGAACGCCGCCAAACTGAAAGCCCTCCAGGCAACCATCGACAAAATTGAGAAAGACTATGGGAAAGGCACCATCATGAAGCTGGGAGACCAGCCGGAATGGGACGCTTCCCAGGTTATTCCCAGCGGCTCCATCTCCCTGGACCACGCCCTGGGCATCGGCGGTTATCCCAAAGGCCGCATCATAGAAATCTACGGTCCGGAGAGTTCCGGTAAAACCACCCTGGCCATCCATGCCATTGCAGAGGCCCAGAAGGCCGGAGGCATTGCCGCCATCATAGACGCGGAGCATGCCTTCGACCGTAGCTATGCCAAGGCGCTGGGCGTGAACCTGGACACGCTCCTCATCTCCCAGCCGGACAACGGGGAACAAGCTCTGGAAATTGCCGATAACCTCATCCGCAGCGGCGCCGTGGATATTGTAGTAATTGACTCCGTGGCAGCCCTCACCCCCAAGGCGGAAATTGAGGGAGAGATGGGAGACAACAAGGTGGGCCTCCAGGCACGCCTCATGAGCCAGGCCCTGCGCAAGCTCACTGCAAACATCTCAAAGACAAACACTTGCTGCATCTTCATCAACCAGCTTCGGGAGAAGATCGGCATCATGTTCGGCAATCCGGAAACCACCACCGGCGGCAACGCCCTCAAGTTTTACGCTTCCGTACGCCTGGACATCCGCCGCACCACCCAGATCAAGGACGGAGAAGACGCCCTGGGTAACCACGTGCGCGTGAAGGTGGTCAAGAACAAGATGGCCCCGCCTTTCAAGAAGGCAGAGTTTGACATTGTCTTTGGAGAAGGCATTTCCCGCAGCGGAGAAATTGTGGACCTGGGCGTAGAACTGGGTATCATCCAGAAGTCCGGTTCCTGGTTCTCCTACAAGGATTCCAAACTGGCCCAGGGCCGCGAAGCCACAAAGAAGCTCATGCTGGACAATCCGGAACTGGCCGAAGAAATTGAGGCCGCCATCCGGGAAGCCATGGCCAAAGTCCAGGACTAACCCTCCACTACCCCATTATTCTACAATCTTAGTCACGTCTGGCCCTCCATTCGTGACTAAGATTGTTATAATTGCGTATATTTGCAGATAGCACTAACCACATTATTATGAAACGCCTCATTGTTGTCTTTGCCGCGCTGTGCGTTCTGGCCGGCTGCTCTCAAAATTCCGAAATGGACCGTTATATCAACCGTTTAATGGACGGGATGACGCTGGAACAGAAAATCGGCCAGCTGAATCTTCATTCTGCATCCGGGTTCATTTCCGCCGCCCGTGTTACGGAGGAGGATGAGAATGTGAAGCTGCTCAAGGCCGGAGAACTGGGCGGGCTGTATGGCAGTGGGGACGTGGAGTATCTCCGCAAGATCCAGGAGATTGCGCTGGAGTCCGGCGCCGGTATTCCGCTCATTACGGGCATGGATGTGATCCACGGCTGCGAAACCGTTTTTCCCATCCCCCTGGCCCTTTCTACCTCTTGGAACATGGAGCTCATTGAAAAGACGGCCCGGGTGGCGGCAACGGAGGCATCGGCCAAGGGCATCAACTGGGTGTTCAGTCCCATGGTGGACATCTGCCGGGACGCCCGCTGGGGACGCATTGCGGAAGGTGGCGGCGAGGATCCCTTCCTGGGCGGAGAGATTGCCAAAGCCATGGTATACGGCTATCAGGGCAGGGATGCCGAATATGCCGATGATGAGGTGATGACCTGCGTGAAGCACTATGCCCTGTATGGCGGAGCAGAGGCCGGAAGGGACTACAATTCCGTATTCCTGAGCCGCCAGGAGGCTCTTAATGGATATTTGCGTCCGTATCAGCAGGCCGCTTATGCGGGTGCCGGCAGCTATATGAGTTCCTTCAATGAGTTCGAGGGCATTCCCGCCACCATGAATCCCTATCTGATGGACGAGTTACTCCGTAAGGACTGGGGCTTTGACGGATTCATCGTGAGCGACGCCACCGCCATCTTGGAAGAAGTGGCACACGGCATCGGTGACCTGCAGGAAGTGAGCGCCCGTTCCCTCCAGGCCGGTTTGGACATGGACATGAACTCCGACGGTTTTGTGGGAACGCTCAAGAAATCCCTGGCGGAGGGACGTGTCTCTGAGGCCGATATCAACCGCGCCTGCCGCCGCATCCTGGAAGCCAAATACAAGCTGGGCCTGTTTGAAGACCCCTTCAGATATCTGAATCCGGACCGCGCTGCTACGGATGTGTATACGCCTGAGAATCTGGCGTTTGCCCGTGAAGTATCCCACGAGTGTCAGGTCCTCCTGAAAAACGACGGAGTTCTTCCGTTAAAGAAAGGAACCCGCGTTGCCGTAGTGGGGCCGCTTGCTAAAGATGCCACGTCCATGGCCGGCATGTGGGCCACCTCCAGCCACAATTCAGAGTGCGTCACGCTCTTTGACGGAAT
>JAIKYL010000191.1 GCA_024683255.1 Bacteroidales bacterium
TACCGTTATGCGGACTTGGTGCTCTTTTTTCTTGTTCTCTTTCTTGTCCAGATAATAATGGAACTTCATAACAATCAGCACTTTACGTTAAACCTAAACCTCTGGAAAATTTGTTCACACTTTTGTTCACACTTTTTCCTACACGCAAAGATACTAAAGGAAACTGAAAGAAACAATAATTATCGTAAAAAGTTGTTATTTCGATAGTTACGAATGAAAATTGAAACTGTGTAATACTGAAAAATACTCATTTCTATAGTTCCCAGCACCACTTGTAACCCGCTGAATTTCAGCGGGTTTTCTTTTTCCGTCCCACTTTTGGTCCCAGTTTTTGATAAAAATAAGCCGCAGCCCTCCCGGGTTGCGGCGTAATTATTACTTCAAGTAGCTCCTTACCTGGCTTTTACCGTCCAAAGCGCAGCTCAAAACGGTCGGCGCTCTTGGAGCCGCCATATTTTGATGCGGAACAGTTGACGAGGGCTCCCTTGTACTCGTAAACCCACTGGAAGCCGTTCAGCTCGTCGAAACTCTTGATAGGATCGCCCTTGTGGATGCCCTGCTCGGCATTGGACTCCAGCTTGTAAATGGCTCCGCCGTCGGCCACCGCCTGGCAGCGCTCGAAAATGATCTTCTGGAGATCACGTTCCTCGATGCCTTTCGCGCCCTTGAAGGTAAGGTTGGCATTGCCGGGGCTGCCGGATGCGCTGTAGAATACCAGGTCTCCTCCCGGATTGGGGTCCACGCCGCAGCGGGCTTTGATCAGTTCGGCATAATTCTCATTGTTGACGTCACCAAGGGTCAGCGCTTTTTCTGCTGCAGCTGCAGGAGTAGTAGTCGCGGCGGGTTCGGCCTGTTTCGCCTCACTCTTTTTGTTGCCGTTATTTCCGCAGGAAACCAGCATCATTGCGCAGGCGACAAGCGCCAGGGTAATGAATGTCTTTTTCATAATGATGAATGTTTATTGAGTTATTATTTAGCTTTTTCCGTCAATCCATCGAGGCTGACAACGAGGCCCTCGAATGTGGGTTCGGCAGAGAATGCGGTCACCTCGAAGGCCTTGCCTTCCATGTAGGGCACCCCGTCTTTCTTTGACAGACCATATTTGTAATAGGGCAAGCCGTTCTCCTTGTCCACCCACTCGATGACCTTCGTGTACATTTCTACGCCAACGACATCTTCCGTCTTCTCCTGAGTGAGGACGTAGGCGGGACGGCCGAAGAGAGTCGTATCCTTCGCCGTTACCCCTTCCCCGTTCTTTTTCAGTCTGTCTCCGAAGAGGGTGTTGCTCATCGAACTATGAAGGTAATCGTAGATAGCCTCGTCTACACTGTCAAAGTCGGATTTCTCGCTCTTCTTTACATACGTGCCTGTGCCCTCATTCACAAGATACCCCGTCCGCGTAGAATCCGTACATACAAAGAGGTTCGTGGTTTGACTGCCTTCCATCTTGAAGATGAGGACGTTCCCTTTACGGGCATAGACACGGCTCATACTGGCTCCGGATACATACATTTTCTCGGTCAGGAAGAAATCCTGCCGGTACCATTTCTTGGCATCCGCTTTCTGCTTTTCGGCCTTGGCTGCAGGTGCTTCCGCCGGAGCGGGAGCGGATTCCGTCACCTCTGCCGAATTCTGAACGGCTTCCTGAACGGAGGCCTTCTTCTTGGGATTGTTGCCGCAGGAAACTGCGGCTATCATTGCCATGCATAAGGCAATCAGCGTTATCCTTTTCATGATTAAGAGTGATTATTAATTTTCAAAAATCGCCAAATCTCACAATAAAAACACTATACGAAAGTTTAGACTTGCAGGCAATTGCCTGTTTTTCGCCCCATTTCTCGGTAAAATGCCCCGATTTTGCTAATTTTGCCCTATGAAAAGACTGGTCACCCTCCTTCCGTTTCTCTTCCTTTCCTGCCTGCTGGTAAAGGGGCAATACACCGACCACCGGGACCATCAGCTGGACTCCCTGGAGTCTGTCGTCGCTCCTTGGACAGTAGAGAGAGTCGCCCAGGCCTCATACGAAGAAAAGGATTTGTTGTCCGATGCATACCACGATCTGATGTGGGGTTACAGCCAGATCAATCCTTCGCGGTCCCTATACTTCGCCAGAAAAGCCTTCGACCTGTGCCTTCGGGAACAATGGCTCAACCAGGCTTTCCAGGCCGCCAGGATGATCGGGCAGCACCATTGGGCCGCCGGGCAGATGGACAGCGCCAAGGCTGCATTTGCCACGGCCCTTTCCATTGCCGACAAAATGGCCCTGAAAGAGCCCCTGCCCGGTAAGCCGGACGGTTATAAGGATGCGACCATCGATGATGCATACTCCAGCCTGTATGGCGCTTTGGGCAATATGTACGCCAGCATGGACTCCATCCCGCAAGCGATGGAATACTACCATAAAGCCGGGGAGCTCTTCAAGAAAAACGGCTGGTTAGAGAGTTGTTCCGTCCTCTACCACAATATGGGCGATACTTGGCTGGATGCAGGAGACTTAAAGGAAGCTGAGGTCTGTTACGATGAAGCCCTTAAATATGGTCAGGAAGCCGAAGACTCCTTGCATATAGCGGAAGCAAAAGCGGGCCTGGGCGCACTCTATCTTGAACAGGGAAAGACCAGGAAAGCCTTGAAATACCTTCGGGAAGCAGACCGATACTTCTCCGCCAACGAAGACCAGGAATACCGCAACCGCATCTATACACTTGACCTGACCGGCAAAGTGTATGATGCCCAGCGCAGAATGCTTTTCTGGATGGTCGCAGGCGGCATCCTCCTCATCATCCTTCTATTGGGTCTCCTTCTGGTCCTCCTGCGTGCCAGGCGTCTCCGCAAACAGAAAGAAGGTGCCGACGTTGTAATCAGTGAAGTATTGTCCACACGGCCACAGGAGCAGAAGACGGAGAGATCCGCACCTGAACTCACGGAACGGGAAGCTGAAATCCTTCCTCTACTGGCCGATGGCCTCTCCAGCAAAGTCATCGCCGACCGGCTCTGCCTCACCGAGCAGACCATTAAATGGTATCGGATGCGACTTCTCGAGAAGTTCAATGCCCCCAACACTGCCGGGGTTATTTCCAAAGCAAAGGAACTCGGATTATTATAGCATGGAGCGCTGTATTTCGAGACGGTTTTATCTTATCCTTGCGAACCTTTCTACATCTGTGACGGACTGGAGCAGATACAGGAGCGGGAATATCTCCAGGCGGCCAATCAGCATTTCCAGCGTTCCGGTATATTTGAGGACGGCCGGGAAATCGGCAAAGTTGGACATGGAGCCAACGTCGCCAAAGCCGGGGCCGACGTTGCCGATACTGGCTATGGAAGCGGTCACACCCGTTATGAAGTCAAGGCCGAACGCAATGTTTACAGCTGCAAAGAACACCATGATAAACAGGTAGCAGAAGATATAACTGAAAGCATCGCCCACCTGCTCTTCGGAACGGATCCGGCCATCGATGCGGACATTGCGGACCCTGTTCGGGTGGATGGTAAGGGCCACCTTCCGGTGGATTCCTTTAGCTGCCAGGATTCCCCGGTCAATCTTGATACCGCCGGATGTGGAGCCGGAACAGCCGCAAAACAGGGAACAGATGATGAGGATTGCCATACTGAGCGGGGGCCACAGCGTGGTGTCCTGCGTGGCAAAACCGGTGGTTGTGGAGATGGAAACAACCTGGAAAGATGCATCCCTGAGTGCAGTCCAGAAGGAGGAGTAGCCGCCGCTGACCATCAGATCGGCCGTGACTATGGCTATGGCGATACAGACCAGGATGAGGAAGACCTTAACGGTCTCCGACTTCCAGAAATATCTTGGCTTCCCCCTTAAGAACGCCAGGAACAGGGTACCAAAATGGATGCCGGCTGCAAGCATGGTGACGGTGAGCACAATCTCGGCGGCAGGATTGGCATAGAAGGCAATGCTGGTATTCCTGGTGCAGAAACCGCAGGTGCTGCACGCCGACATGGCGTTGGTGATGGCGTCGAACCAGGTCAAGCCCGTCAGTCTGAGGCCCAAAAGGGCGACGAGCGTCAACAGGACATAGGTGCTGAGCATCCGCTTGGCGAATCTGTCGCTCTTATCCCCTGCGACGGAATCCCGTGCCACGGTGGATATCTCTGCCCCGGCCAGCATGGACTTATCGGAACGGACCGATATCATCGAGAACAAGGTGACGATGCCGACACCCCCCACCCAGGCTGTAGAGATGCGCCAGAACTGGAGGCCGCGCGGGAACGCTTCTATGTCATTCAGAATGGAAGCACCCGTTGTAGTGAAGCCGGACACACTCTCGAAAAAGGCATTGACCGGTGTAAACTCGCCCCCATAGAACAGATAAGGGAACATGCCGAAGACACACGCAAAAAGCCAGGCACCCACCACGATGCTGTTCCCCTCGCGAAAAATGAGCCTGTGTTTTCCCTTCCTCACAAAAAGGAGAGGATAAAAGCCGACGACTGCTGTCAGCATGGCCGATAAAAGGAGTGGGGTCTGACTCTCGTCACCCGGTGTGAATAGGGCTATGATACCGGATACCGTCATAAGCGTCGCCACCAGGAGCAGCGAAACGCCGATATACCATGATATTATCTTCCAGTCCATGTCTTGAAACAATTGACGGGGCAAAGATATTTCCCAATAATGCATTTATCAATACGAAAATTTTTATCTTTGCATTGATATTATCAATCAAAGCAATATGACACTGCAGCAACTGCGTTATATCATTGCCATCGACGATTACCGGCACTTTGGAAAAGCGGCCGAGGCCTGTAATCTTACCCAATCCACCTTGAGCCTGATGGTCAAGAAACTGGAAGAGGAGTTGGACGTGCGCCTGTTTGACCGCGACGCCCATCCCATCGTTCCCACAGAGATCGGCCGGAAGATAATCGACCGCGCTAAAGTGGTCTTGTATAATGTGGAACAGATTGCCGAAATGACACGGACAGAAAAGCAAGCACTGTCGGGGTCGCTTAAAGTGGCGCTGATTTCTACGGTGTCACCGGTACTGGTTCCCGGTCTATTCAAGTTTTTTGGCGAACAGTATCCCTCCATTTCCCTGGAGACGGAAGAGATGCTCTCCAGCACCATCAAGGACAAACTGCGCAAGGCCGAAGTGGATATGGGAATTATGGCGGGGCCCGTCAATGATCCGGATTTCCTGGAGATTCCTCTCTATCATGAGCGCTTTCTGGCCTATATCTCTCCCGATAATCCCGCCTTTGCCCTGGAAAGCATCCGTACAGACAGTCTTTTGCAGCAGCCCATCTGGATTATCCGTGATGGCCTGCGGCAATGGATTCCCGGGGAATATCCGGAAAAAGAGTTCACCTACGACCGCTTCTTCGAGGGTGGCCGTGTGGGCATCCTGATACAAGTTGTGAACAACAACGGCGGCATCACCATCATTCCGGAAACCCATACCGATTTAATCCTGTACAGCCAGCAGCGTTGTCTCCGTCCCATCGTGGACCCTGTTCCAGGCCGGACCATCTCACTGGTCATCCGCAGAGACTATATTCACGAGGCTAAATTGAATGCTGTAGTGGAAGCCGTCAGGCACATGATTCCCGGTGTCCTGCTGGATCATGTTATCCTGAAAGGACCTCTGGTGCTGTAAAAAAGGTGACGGTTACCAATTTGCGTATAAGACTAAAATGCTGTATTTTTGTAGTTAGGTTGATTATTCACGTTAACATTTTTAATATCAAGATATAATGGATCCCACCAATCCCCTTCACCTGATCCTGGCCATCATAGCGGCACTGGCCCTGCTGGCGCTCATTATCGGCATTATTGTCTTTCTGGTAAAGCCCAGCAGCCGGCGGGACAGCTTCCGTCTGGCGGTTCCCTTGCATCTAGTTTCCCGCAAGAATAAGAAAAACCATATTTTTCTGGGCATCAGCGAGTATTCCCGCCTGCTCGCAGCCCAAATCATACAGGAGTGGAAAAAAGAGAAGAATAAGAAAGACCAGGGCCGCATCCTGTTTGTGGATTTGGCCGATACCTTCTCCCCCACGGCGGAACAGCAGCTGAAGGAACTGCTTGGCAGTAAACGCGTTATGGTGCTTAATGGCTCGCTCAGGGCCCTGGACGTGCCATCCCTGGCCCAGTCTATCGGCCTGGAGGGGTTGCAGCCCTGGCTGGAAAATGCCCGCACCAGCCTGTACCTGTTCTCCGACAAACTGCCCGAGAATGCGCGGCTCCTTTCCCTGGCAACGGACGACAGCTCCATCCGTGCCAAAGTCTTCTACTATGCTTCGGTCCCGGACGGGTACGACTCACTGGTGGCTTCTACCGGCATCCGTGTGCGTATGCTCAACCCGCACCAGATGTCCTTCATGCACCTGAAGCTGGACTGCCCGGACCAGATGCCGCACAATTTTGTCCGTAAGGCCCTGGACAAGGAAGGAAACCCGCTGGGATACGTGGAAGACGGCCTGCACGCCCTGGTGGTGGGATTCGGCAATACCGGCCAGGAAGCCGTACGTTTCCTGGTGGAATACGGCAGTTTCGTGGGCAAGGATTATCTTCGGGCGCCCATGTCCATCCGGGTGTACGACCCGCAGCTCCAGCGGAAACTGGGTTCCTTCCTGCAATCGGCCCCGGCCCTGAAAGGAGATCCCGCCTTCCAGTGGAACGCGGACTGCGCCGGCTCCGCAGGCTTCTGGGAAGCCTTTGAACGGGATGCCGATACCAATTATATCGTAATTGCCATAGACGATGGCTCCAAGAATCTCCAGCTGGGCGTATCCCTGCTGCAGGCTGCCGCCCGGGCGGGCCGGGACGTGAGCAAGATGCTCATCCTGATTCGCGACTGGAAAGACACCCGCAAATCCCGTGAGATCATGGCCTATTACAATGCCGCCTACTGCCCGGAAGGTGTGCAGGTTTTGCGCAGCTTCGGGAGTACCCGGGAAATCTGGACTCCGGACGTGATTTCGGGCCGGCGCCTGAAGGATACCGCCAAACTCTTCTACGAGAACCAGAAGACCATGGGCGTCAGCGAAGACTGGGATGCCCGCAGGGAGCGCCTTTCCAAACCCGGAGCCGGCCAGCTCCAGAACCAGCAGGAACTGCGTCGCCGGCAAGCCATGGACATCTCCCGCGCCCTGTATGCCCCCACGCTGCTCTCTTTTGCCCCGGCTGCCGGGGAGCCCGATGCGGCCCGGATGGAATATCTGCTGGCCCAGGAGCACCTGCACTGGAAAAACGCCCTGGAACTGATTGGCTATACGGACGGCCCGCTGGACGAGCTTAACAAGAAACACCCTGGCCTGGTCCCCTACCCGGATATCACGGACGAGCGCAACCGCAGCATGGGTGAACTGGCC
>JAIKYL010000226.1 GCA_024683255.1 Bacteroidales bacterium
GCGGAATCGGCCGATGCCCTGGAGAAGGTGCGCAGCATGTACGAAGCGGCCGATGTCTTCCGTCCGCGGATGATAGACGGCATCCTGCAGGCCCTGCGCGCCCACGATGACGCCAAGCTGCAGGTGATGGCCCGCCGGGAACCGGAGCTCATGCGGAAGCTGGTGGACCAGTATTTCGACTGTGGTTAGGCCTATGGGAAGATTACTGACAATCCTGCTTGCCATACCCCTGTTTTTCCAGGCCTGTGCCCAAAATGATCTTAAGAAGATGACCCTGCGGGAGAAAATAGGACAGATGTTCATCGTGCGTCCGGAAGCCTTTGATCCGGAGATTGAGTGGGTTACCGGGGAAGACCTGGTGCCCTACGCCATCCGCAGCGTCAATTCCCGAATGGCCGCCACCAACAAGAAGTATCCTGTGGGCGGCATCCTCCTGTACGGCCACAACATAGATACGCCGGAGCAGGTGGAGAAGTTCATCGGGGAGTTGCGCCGATTCAAGGGCCATCCGCTCATCTGCATAGACGAAGAAGGGGGACGCGTGGCCCGGATTGCCAACAATCCCAATTTCCAGGTCCCCGTTTACCAGAGCATGGCTGCCATCGGCGCAACCGGAGATCCGCAGGCGGCGTACGATGCCGCTTTCGCCATCGGAAGCTACCTCAAGGAATATGGCTTCGACGTCAATTTCGCCCCTGTGGCCGATGTGAACACCAATCCGGAGAACGTAATCATAGGCGCCCGCGCTTTTTCCGACAAGCCTTCCGTGGCCGCCCCCATGGTGGCGCAGTACGTGAAGGGCATGCAAGCGGCGGGAATCGTGAGCTGTCTCAAGCATTTCCCGGGACACGGAGATACCTATGCCGATACGCATCTGGGTTATGCAGTTAGCCACAAGACCTGGGAGGAAATGCTTGAGTGTGAGATGTATACCTTCAAGGCTGGCATTGCCGCGGGTGTGCCCATGATCATGAGCGCGCACATATCGGCCCCCAAAGTGACGGGATCCGAAATCCCTTCCACGCTCTCTCCCGTAATCCTGCAGGAGAAGCTGCGGGGAGAGTTGGGCTTTGACGGGGTCATCATCACCGACGGCATGGAGATGGGTGCCATCACCCGGCAGTTCTCCTCGGAGGAGGCCGCCATCCTGGCCATCCAGGCCGGGGCCGATATCCTCCTGGGTACCCGGGACTATCCCAAAGTATTTGACGCCGTCCTCAAAGCGGTTGAAGACGGCGTCATTCCGGAATCCCGTATAGATGAAAGCGTACGCCGCATCCAGAAACTGCGTGCGCTGGCGGGGAGATAGCTAAATATAATAGCACCAATAGTGTCGGTCTTCCAGTTCTCCAAACTGGATGCCGGTAATCTGTTTATACAGTTTGGTACAAACCGGGCCCACCTTGCCGTCCGGACGATAGCGGTAAGACTGCGTAATCTCCGGCTTTTCCAGCACGGGCTTGATGTCAATGTGGGACATGGGCGTTATCACCACGGCCGTTCCGCAGGCGGCGGCTTCGTCAAAATCGGCCAGTTCCTCTACCGGGACGGGACGTTTTTCCACTTCCATTCCCAAATCGGCCGCCACTTCCTGCAAGGTCTTGTTGGTGATGGACGGCAGGATGCTGTCCGACAGGGGAGTGATGTACTTGTTCCCTTTAATCCCGAAGAAGTTGGAAGAACCGAATTCGTCCACGAACTGACGGGTGCAGGAGTTCAGGTACAGCAGTTCCGTATAGCCCTGGCTGTGGGCAATCTGATAGGGCATAAACGTGGCGGCGTAATTACCGCCGATCTTATAGCTGCCGGAGCCCTTGGGCGCAGCCCTGTCGTAATTACCGGGAATCACGGCGGCGAAGGAGCGGAGGTGCTCCCCGTAATAGGAACCCACAGGGGCGCACATAACGGCAAAGATGGCTTCCGGATAGGGAACCAGCTGCATCTGCGGGTGAACGCCCATCAGCAGGGGCCGCAGGTACAGGGAGGCCCGGTGCCCGTAAGGTGGCAGATATTCCAGATTGTTCCTTACGCAGGCCTCACACATCTTGATGAACATTTCCTGAGAAGGGCCGGGCATGCCCAGATAATCGGCCGTTCGCTTGAGCCGGGCGGCGTTCTGGTCCGGGCGGAAGATGGCAATCCTCCCATCCTTCTGCCGGAAGGCTTTAAGCCCTTCAAAGCAGGAAATGGCATAATGAAGGACCTGGGCGAAGGGGTCGAAGGTAAAGGAAAAGTTTTCCGTGGCCTCAAAGGGGGACCACTCCCCATCCTTATATCGGGAGAAAATGATGGTACGGGTACGGTAGGCGTCAAAGCCCAGAGTATCCCAGTCGATGCTGATCATAGTTTTTCTTACACTACTAACTAAAGTTTGCCCTCGCACATTAATAAAGTTCACGAAATGGGTAATCGCTAGGCGAGGTTTACAATACTAACTGAGCGTAAAGATAGTTAAATAATTTTAAAAACAAAAACTATTTTATTGATTGTCAGCATCTTGTAAAACCGGGAATTGATTTCTGAATGCAAGCAATTCCGGGATATTGATATCGAAAGTGCTTATATCTTCTTCGTTCTCCTTACAATTTGTAAGCAATTGTCCTTTCGGGCCGATAAGGGCCGTTTGGCCGGAATAGCGGTTTTTGGGGTCTGTTCCCACCCGGTTCACTCCCGCAACGTAGCACTGATTCTCCACGGCGCGGGCTCTCAGGAGAATGTCCCAGGCGTCCATCCGGCTCTCCGGCCAGCTGGCTACATACAGGGCCAGATCGTACAGGGCATTTCCGTCCGTTAGCAAGCGGTTCCGGCTGAATACCGGGAAGCGTAGATCGTAACAGACCTGCAGGAGGATATTTACGCCCCGGAAAGGAACCACAACGGGCCGGTCTCCTGCCGTAAATCGCTTGTGCTCACCGCCAAAAGTAAAAAGATGATGCTTGTCGTAATGGATATCCCTTCCGTCCGGATAAACAAAATAAAAGCGATTCCGGTAGGTTCCTCCCGTTTCTGTAGCCACACTCCCGGCTACCGCGCAGTTGTGCCCCGCCGCCGTTTCCTGCATAAAGCGCAGGCTTTCCCCGTCTTTCTCCGCCACGCCTGCGGGCTCCGTGACAAAGCCGGTGGAGAACATCTCCGGCAGCACAATAAGGTCTGTGGCTGGAATATCGGCCAAAAGCTTTTCAAGACGAATCCTGTTGGCTGCGGGAGCCTCCCATGCCGGGCTGAACTGTACAAGCGTTACTTTCATAATGATACAAAAATACGCCTTTTTTATTATTTTTACGTGCAGGATTGCAACAAATGCAGTTTTTCTCCGTTTATAGAGTAGAGGCCCCTGAAAAGCCGGGGCCGGAGAGGCACAATATTTATGACCAGACAGGAAGCAACAGCGTTTTACCGGATTCACAGCACGCCCGTTTACAATACGGCCCTGCGAATCCTGCAAAACGAGTCCGACGCAGCGGAAGTGATGCAGGACACGCTCCTGAAGTATCTCTCCGGCGGAATCCGGAGCGGTAGCCCGGCGCAGGCATCGGCCTGGCTCAGGACCACCTGCATCCGGAAAGCCATAGACAGACTGCGTTCGCGCAAAAAGGATCCCGTTTTCCTGGATGCCGATGAACTGATGGATGAAGAAATCCCGGCTGCGGATTACGAGGAAGGGGAAGCGATGCCGGACATGAACGTGATCCACCGGGCCATGGAAGCTCTGCCGGAACCTTACGCCCTGGTGCTCAACCTGGCTTTGATAGAAGGCCTCAATTATGCTCAAATTGCAGAAGTGACCGGACAAAAAGAGGTTACGCTCCGTTCCATTTGTGCAAGAGGCAAACAGAAACTGATAAAATCACTAAGAAACCATGAATAAATTGGAGGAATACATCCAGGCTAATGCCTCGCAGTTGGATACCGCCCTTCCGCCTTCCGGAGTGGAGGAGCAGTTCCTGGACCGCTGGGAAACCGCAGAAAAAGGCAGGAAGAAGAGAATCTTCTATTTTGTCTTCAGCGCTGCTGCGGCCGTTGCCGTCATCCTGGCCCTTCTGCCTTGGAAATCTGCAGGTTTCCGGGGTATGGGAAACAACCCGGACGCCGTGTACGAGCATTATCTGGCGGTTGTGGCCGATGCCTGGGAGGTGGCCGCTTATGATGACGAGGCCGCCGCTATGCTGGGGAGCCTCACCAACGAAGCCATCCCGCTCAGGGACCTGCTGCCCGATGAACTGTCTCCCCGGGAGCAGGCAGCCATTCTCCGGGCCCATTACGGAGACCTCCTGGAGGGTGTAGACAAGATTATGAAAACAGTTAAAAGATAGGATTATGAAAAAAATCATTGCCCTTTTGTTCGCCGCCCTGGCCTTCTCGGCCGTCGGCCTGCATGCAGAAGAAGCCGAAGAGGCTGCTACCGTGCTTTCCAAACAGTACTCCTATAAGGATTTCCAGGCATTATCGGTTGGAAACTCCTTCAAAGTAACGCTGGTCCAGGACAGCAAGTGGTCCGTGGAAGTGGAATATAGCGACTACCTGGAAAAGTTCCTGGATGTGGACGTGAGAGCCGGTACGCTTCGCATCGCTCTTAAAGAACTTCCCCGCTCGGTCCAGAATTCCCGCAAATACAAGGACGGACCGGTCCTCAAGGCAACCGTCCATATGCCCCGGCTTACCAAGCTTTCCCTTAGCGGTGCATCCAAATGCTGGCAGGAAGGCCGATTCACCCTTACCGGCGAGGAAGAATTCCGCATGGACCTTTCCGGTGCTTCATTGGCCGAAAACGTGGCTGTGGATGCGCACAAGGCCCGTCTGTTCATGAGCGGCGCGGCCAGATGCGAGAGCTATGAAGGCCAATACTATCAGGTCCGGATGGATCTGTCCGGTGCCTCCAGGGGGGATTTTGACATTGCAGCCGAAGATTGGGACGTGATCCTTTCCGGATCGGCCCATGTGGACCTGAAGGGCCCGGAATGCAAGACCATGGACATAGAGTCATCCGGTGCTTCCAGGGCCGATGTGGCCGTCCTGTCCGGCTCCATGCAGTACGAGGGCAGCGGATCTTCGGACCTGCGCGCCCTGGACGCCCCCACGCTGAAGGCCAAGATAGAGCTTTCCGGAGCCTCATCGGCCCGGGTTGCAGTGAAGGAAAGCATTGAAGTTGAGGCCTCCGGCGCTTCCACCTGCCGTTATAAGGCTGTTGACGGTGCTGCCCTTAAGACCAAATTCGATATTTCCCGCGGTTCCAGGGTGGCTTCGCTGTAAGTTTCTCATAAACGGCAGCCCAGCACAAGATGCCCTTCGGTCCGGGCGTTGGAAAAGCTAAGCTGGGAAATAGTGCCGTAGGTGGCGCCCCTTATGGTAAAATTGGCCCCGTAAAACCATTTCCCCTTCCAATGAAGGGCCGAAAACTGAAGAATACCTACCCAGTCCGGGAAGGTATTCTTCATTATTTCCCGGGTCTTTTCCGTATACCATTTATTGTAGCTTAGTACGGACATGTTGGCCATGATGGAAAAATGGATGAGCCAGTTTTTGGCAGTCACGAAATTATGGGCATAGCCGGCTCCAATGGCCAGGATGTTGGTCATCAGTGACATCACTTCGGACCCCTGATAGCTGCTGCCCTCAAACTTTGTGAGCCCGTTCCTCAGGGAAAGCCCCAGCACCGGGCTGCCGGCGCTCCTTTTCTGGACCTGCATCATGCTGAAGGGAGCGGCAAAGGAACACTTGTCCCCGTTGAACACGTACCAGGCGTCGAAATCACCTGTAAGGTCCACATTTACATCTCCCCGGGGAAGGACCGTGCTTGTGGAATCCGGATAGGAAATCATGCGCCCCTCGTAGGAATTGGAATAGCGGAAGGTGGCCGACATACAGAACTTATTTCCATACAGGGAAATGGAATATGCCTGGTCGCTGTTCTTCAGACGGGGGAAAAACCAGGCCGGATTGATGTTGACCCCCAGTTCCAGCCATCGCCAGGCTACGGAAAAGCCCTGCGAATAAGTGGGGGCCGAGTTAAGCACGGTGGCAAAACCGGTATCCTCTTCCAGGTGTGTGACCCCCAGTGTGTTCCAGGATATATTGGATGATGTTTTGAGAGTCCACCGTTCTTCCGGAATATGGATATAGTTGGTATCCACGCCCGCCCTGTGCTGGCTGTTATACATCCTGGAGTCCATCCGCTTAAGCAAAGATGCTGTTGTGTCCGGCTTTTCCTGGGCTGCGCCCACAAGCACCGGAAACAACAGCAGCAATGCCAGCAGGAACCTTTTCATGCAACGGGCCGTACTATGCTTTATCTTCTTCCAGGGCCTTTTGGTAGCATTCCCGGCAGAGGGGCTCATAGGTGTCCTTCTCTCCCAGGACCACCAGTTTCTTGGAGGCGGAAAGCCGATGGGAATGATTGGCCAGGCTGCCGCAGCGAACGCAGATGGCGTGTACCTTCTGCACATCTTCCGCAATGGCCATGAGGCCCGGCATGGGACCGAAAGGCTTGCCCATATAGTCTGTGTCCAGACCGGCGATAATGACGCGGATACCGCGCTTGTTGGCCAGTTCCTGGACCACATCAATGATGCTCTCATCAAAGAACTGAGCCTCGTCAATGCCCACTACCTGCACGTCCGGATCTATCTGGAGCATGCGGGAAGGACTTTTGATGGGGGTGCAGGAAATGCTGTGGGAATCGTGCGACACAACGTCCAGTTCCGAATAACGCGTGTCAATGGTGGGCTTGAATGTGGCTATTTTCTGTTTGGCGAACTGGGCCCTTTTGAGCCTTCTGATGAGCTCTTCCGTCTTTCCGGAGAACATGGAGCCGCAAATTACCTCAATGCAGCCCGCTTTTTTTGCATTTTCCAAAAACATTTCCGTATCTTTGTTAGTGTTGACTACAAATTTAGTCATTTATGGAGAAAAGTCAAACAGATTTCGTGCAAGAGTGTCTTGCAGAAATAGCCGCCCTCAAAGAAAGAATCGCCGCCCTGGAGGAGAAGCTGGAGAATTATCCGGCCGATGAGCCCCAGGAGGCCACGCCTGTGATGGAAGAGGAACCGGAAGACGCTCCGGTGGACTTTACGGAT